>NZ_JBQTHF010000011.1:0-61355 GCF_052390155.1 Actinokineospora sp.
CGGGATCAACCGGCTCAAACGCAACCGTGCCGTCGCCACCAGGTACGACAAACTCGCCGTCCGCTACGAGGCCACGGTCCACATCGCCACGATCAACGAGTGGCTACGACTTTGAGACACGGCCTAGTCCGAAGTGGACAAACGCGACGCAGGTGTCGACCAGGTGACCGGCTGGACCGCGCGCTGCTGAACGGTACCCCGTCCCGCGCGGAGCGGCCCAGGTCGCCGACGACGGTTCGCGCGCATCGTCGTGGCTCGTATGCGTATCTGGCAATAAAGGCAATAACCAGGGCTTTTGAGTGCACAAGAGGTGCGAAATGATCCACATGGTTGTCCCCTAACCCTGCTGGAGGCAGCAACCATGTCCAGAAGATCCACGATCCTGCCGCTCGCGGCGGGCTTGGCCCTGACGGGTGCCCTGCTCGTCGTCCCTCTGGCGAACGCGGCCCCGACCGCGGTGGCGCCGGACATCCCGGTCGCCAATGTGCAGGCGCACCTGAACCAACTGCAGACGATCGCGACCAACAACGGCGGCAACCGCGCGCACGGTCGGGCCGGGTTCCTGGCGTCGATCAACTACGTCAAGGGGAAGCTCGACACCGCGGGTTGGGTGACCTCGGTCAAGACGTTCACCTACAACGGCGCCACCGGCTACAACCTGATCGCCGACTACCCCGGCGGTGACCCGAACAGTGTGCTCATGGCAGGAGCGCACCTCGACAGCGTCACCGCGGGCCCCGGCATCAACGACAACGGCACCGGCTCGGCCGGACTGCTGGAGGTCGCGCTCACCGTGTCGAGCCAGAATCTCCAGCCCACCAAGCACTTGCGCTGCGGCTGGTGGGGCGCGGAGGAGTTGGGCCTGGTCGGTTCGACGAACTACGTCAACAGCCTGCCCACCGCGGAGAAGGCGAAGATCAAGGGATACCTGAACTTCGACATGATCGGCTCGCCCAACCCGGGCTACTTCGTCTACGACGCCGACGGCCAGCCCGCTGGTTCGCTGGAACTGCAGCGCGCGCTGGAGGAGCACTTCGTGACGATCGGGGTGCCGACCGAGGAGACCTCGGTCGGCGGACGCTCCGACCACGCCGCGTTCGCCCGGGCGGGCATCCCGATCGGCGGGCTGTTCACCGGCGCCGAGGTCGGCAAGTCCAGCGCCCAGGCGCAGAAGTGGGGCGGCACCGCGGGAACCGCGTTCGACGCCTGCTACCACCGCTCCTGCGACCGCACGACCAACGTCAACGTGACGGCGCTCGACCGCAACACCGACGCCATCGCGGTCACCATCTGGAAGCTGTCGGGCACCGGCGGCATCCCGCCCGGCCCGCGGTTCGAGAACCAGACCGACATCGCGATTCCCGATCTGGCCACCGTGGACAGTCCGATCACCGTGTCCGGCGTCAGCGGCAACGCGCCCGCCGGGCTGCAGGTGGCCGTCGACATCCGGCACACCTACCGCGGCGACCTGCAGATCGACCTGGTCGCGCCGGACGGCAGCCTCTACCGGTTGAAGAACTCCTCCGGCAGCGACTCCGCCGACAACGTCTCGGCGACCTACACCGTGAACGCCTCGTCCGAGGCCGCGAACGGCACGTGGAAGCTGCGCGTGCGCGACGTGGCCAGCCAGGACACGGGCACGATCAACAGCTGGAGCCTCCAGTTCTAGCCTGATCGCCGCCTGCGGCGCGGGCCACCCCGGACGGGGGGTGGCCCGCGTTGCGGCCTCAGCAGGCGGATTTGGCTGCCAACACCCGCTCCAGCGCGTCGGTGACCCGGCGCTCGGTCAACTCGCCGGTGCGCAGCGCCAGTTCGAGCCGGTCCAGCACCTCGGGCAGCCGCTCCCCCGACGCCCAGAACGGCACGTCGACGCCCGCGCGCAGCGCGAGCAGCACCGCCTCGGGCAGGTCGTAGCGGTCGGACACCGCGCGCATGCCACCGAGGTCGTCGGTCACGGTGAGGCCGTCGAAGCGGAGTTCCTCGCGCAGCAGGCGGTACGCGCCCGCGTGCAGGGACGCGGGCAGCCCGTCGGTCAGACCGGGCACGTCGAGATGCCCGAACATCACCGCGACCGGCCCCGCGCGCGGGAGGTCGCGGTAGGGCCGGAGGTCGAGTTCGCGCAGGTCGGCGATGCCGGGGGTGCGGACCGCCGCCTTGTGCGAGTCGCCGGTAGCGCGGCCGTGGCCGGGGAAGTGCTTGAGCACCGGCAGCAGTCCACCCTCGCGCAGCCCCGCCGCGAACGCGCCCGCGTACCGGCCCGCGACCTCCGGGTCGGCGCCGAACGACCGATCACCGATGACCCCGTCCCGCTGGTCGGTGAGGTCGACCACGGGCGCGAAGTCGAGGGTGACGCCACGGGCGCGCAGTTGGTTGGCGCGGACCCGGGCGAGGTCGCGCACCTGGTCCTCGGTCAGCGTGGCGGCCATCGTCCGCGCACTCGGCAGATCACCGTCGAGCGCGTCGAGGCGCTGCACGCGCCCACCCTCGTCGTCCACCGCGACCGTGAGCGGCAACCGCGACTCGGCCGTGATCGCGGCAAGTCCGCCGTCGACGAGCAGCGCGGTGGCGGTGCCGCCGAGGAAAATCCCGCCCACCTGCTCAGCCCGCACCACCCGCAGCGCCGCGGCGGGCCCGGAGGGGTCGACACCGACGACGACAAGCTGCGCCAGCCGCTGCCGGGGGGTCAGGGTCAGAATGCGCGCCGCACACGGCCGCGGCGTGAGCGAGGCACCCGCGGCCGGAACGTAGGTCGGCGCCGGGCCACTCGCGCGGGCGACCGCGGTGCCATCGACCCGACTCAGCGGCGCGAGCACGAGCGAGGCCACCGCCGCACCGACCGCGAGCGCGGCGAGGCCGACCCTGGTACGGCGGACCCGGCGCCTCTGTGTGCCCACGCGGCATTGTCACCCGGACCCGCACGCCACACCACCCGTGCTCCCCCTGATGCGACAAAACAACCAGGCCCCCCACCCCAACCCCGTCACGGCACGGCCGGCGTTCGACTTTACTTGGGGGAGAAGGCCCTGAGCTCGCAGACAACCGACAACGCTACGAACTTCCGACCCGGCCCACTAGCTTTGCGGCATGGAGCTGGAGCTGCGCCACTTCAAGATCATCTGCGCCATCGCCGAGGCGGGGAGCATCACCAGGGCGGCAGCCACGCTCGGCCTCGCGCAGCCCGCGCTGACCGCCCAGCTGCACCGGATCGAGCGCGCCCTCGGCGGGCCGCTGTTCGAGCGCGACCGACGCGGCGCCCGGCCGACCCCGTTGGGCGAACTCGTGCTGTCCCGGGCGCGCCTGCTGCTGCCCGCGGTCTCTGGACTGCGCGAGGAGGCCGCCCGGCTCGCCAACAGCGCCGCCCGGCCCGGTGACACACCGACCCGGCTGCGGCTGGGGTCGGCGACCGGGCCGGTGCTCGGCGGCCTCGTCCACCAGCTCACCGCCGCCTACCCGGACCTCCAGGTCACCCCGCACGTGTCCTGGTCGTCCGAAGACTTGGCGGCGATGGTCGCGGAGGGCCGCGTCGACTACACGCTCGTGGGTGTCTGCGGTGACGCGCCACCGCCCGCGCGGCCGGGGCTGACCTGGCGCACGCTCGCCACCGACCCGGTGTTCGTGCTGCTGTCCGACCAGCACCCGTTCGCCGACAGCGACGCGGTCGAGTTGGCCGATCTCGCGGACGTGCACTGGGGCGCGACGCCGGGGGACGGGTGTTTCGCCGACTGCTTCGCCGCCGCCTGCGCCCGGGCCGGGTTCACCCCGCGCACCCTCTACGAGACCGACGTGGTGAGCTGCATCGACCTGGTGGAGTCCGGTGACGCGGTGGTGCTGTGCCAGCCGATGTTCCGGCGGATGCCGGGCATCGTCGCGGTGCCGATCGCGGGCAATCCGCTGCGGTGGCGCAACCTGGTCGGGTGGCACCCGGAGAGCCCGACGGCTGCCTTCTCCGACCAGTTGATCAAGCTCGCGAGCGCCGCGTACCTGGACATCATCGCGCGCAGCCCGCGGTACACGGCGTTCCTGGAGCGGTTCCCGACCTTCGGCGTGGAGCGGTACGAGCAGGCGGTGTAGCGGGCGTCAGGCCCCGGCCGGGTCGAACATGCGGACCCGGTTGCGACCCGCGTTCTTCGCCTCGTAGACCGCGGCGTCGGCCGAGCGGAGCAGGGTCTCCAACTCGGCGGTGCCACCCGGACCGGCGGCCACGCCGATCGAGGTGGTGCGGTCGGCGATGAGCACCGGCTGGCCGCGCTTGTCGGTGGCCGCGACGTGCATCTCGGCGACACCCTGGCGGACGCGCTCGGCGACCAGCGTGGCCTGCTCGGCGTCGGTGTCGGGCAGCAGTAGCACGAACTCCTCGCCGCCGAAGCGGCCGACGATGTCACCCTCGCGCGTGGTCTCGCGCAGGACACTGCCCACGGCCCGTAGCACCGCGTCGCCCGCCGGGTGACCCCAGGTGTCGTTCACCTGCTTGAAGTAGTCCAGGTCGAGGACGGCGACGGCGAACGTCGAGTTCCTACGGCGGGCGCGGACGATCTCGCGGGACGCCTGCTCGTGCCAGCCGCGACTGTTGAGGAGCTGGGTCTTGTGGTCGGTACGGGCGTCGCCGCGCAGGTTCTCGATCTGCAGGGCGCCCCAGTCGAGCGCGCACAGCAGCGGCACCAGGAACAGCGGCGCCAGCCAGGTCTGCAGCAGCGCGATGACCGCCACCGCGCCAAGGCACATCGTCATCGCGGCCATGCCGTTGTCGCGGCGGCTGCCGACCGCCATGGCCCAGGTCGGCTGCGGGGTGGACAGCGTGATGACTCCAGCCACGACGACCGCGCTGACCAGGAAGTACACCGTGCCGGCGGCGACCAGGACCAGCGCTTCCCGCACGCCGAACGCCCGGTCGAAATCGATCCCGGAGAGCCTGATGACGGCGAGTGACGCGAGACCGGCCAGCAGGATGCCCGCCGTGCTGAAGGTGTATCGGTACAGCGGACGCCGCGCGACCGGGTAGAGCTGCACCCGCAGCAGCAGCATCGACGCCACGGCCAGCCACGCGGGCAGCAGCACCATCGCGGGCAGCGTCCAGACCACGGTGGTGTCCATGTGCGGGCCGGGACCACCGTCGCGGCGCGTCTCCTCCGTGCGGCGCGAAAGCCACAGGTGCACCGCCCCCGCGACAACGAGCAGACCGACGCGGCGCCAGTCGGCCGGGACGGCGGCCGAGTCGGTGATCACCGCGGCCACCATGGCGAGCAGGGCGACGACCTCGACCCCGAGTACATAGCGCAACGCCCGGCTGGGAAGGGTCCAAAGTCCCCAACCGCGCACTGAAAGCACCAAATTGGATGAAGGGTGTTCCCTGCGCAGCGAGTCCGTCACACTTAGCCGTGACCGGAGCCATCCCATGTCCCGACGATGAGGGTCCCCGCCGTCCGCCGCGCCCTGCCCGGAGTCCGGGCGAGCGTCGGCGCGACCGGCGAGCCCCGCGTCGGCGGTCGCGCGCGCAGGAGGTGTGTCGCATGCCGAGCTGACGATCAGCGCGACCGGATCGACCGAGGAAGCGTTCGCGACGCGACTGGGGACCTCGACAGCCACACCGTCCGCCACGAGTTCAGGAGCGTCACATGCGCAATCGCGAATGGTGAACCCGCCACCACCGTCGCCCCCGCCGATCCCTTCGACCACAGGAGACTCCGATGAGCAACCGCGAGTGGTGAGCGCGGCGCACGAACCCTCCGGCAGGCCGCGGCCCAGATCCAGAGGTGCTTTCCGTGCGTCCCCGCGCTCGGTGAAACCCAACTCTGCTTCCCCCTCCCCTCTCCGCTCGCCGATGCCATCGGGTGCCGGGCCGAAGCCTCCACACCCGACAAGTTTCCGGGTCAACGACCCTTCCTCCGTAACATCGTCGGTGCCGGCAGCCGCGTATCACGTATCCACACGACGGCTCGCCGCCCACCGACTCCACGTTACGGCTTGCGCCGACAGTAGTGACCCCACTACGCCAAGCAGCGCCCGAATGGAGCACAGCGCCACCGAACCGACGACGTCGGAGGATCTGTTCTCCTGGACGCGTTCGCGCCGACTCCATGACGCCGCAACCCCGCGACCAGGCCGGACGACGCCCCGAGCCGCCGAGCCTGGGCGCAGCGTGATCGTCTGAATCGACCCGACGCAACGTGATCGGGCTCACTCAGGCGGACCGCGCCGGACCCAGCCACTTCCGCAATCGCGAGGGAAGACGCTTCTCCAGGCCGAAAGGTTCCAGGTGAGCGCCGAAAACCTCGACGAAGGCCCGCTCCACGCTGTCGACGTCCCACGACTCGCGCCGCAGGATAGGCGCCTTGAAGTACGGCTGGCCCACGATGTGCAGCTCGGAGCCCGTGCACCGGACGAGCTGCCCGGTGATCCCCGCGGCCCGGTCGCTCACCAGGAACCGCACCAGCGGCGCCACCCGGTCCGGGGTGTGCTCCGGCGGCGTGTGCCTGCTGGCCCGCGCCGAGCCCGACACCATCCGGGTGTACGCCTTGGGGCAGATCGCGTTCACCCGGATGCCCGAGTCCTCCAGGTCGAGGGCCCACGAGTAGGTCAGCGAGGCCACCGCCCCCTTGCTCGCCGCGTACACCCCGATGGTCCGCTGGCCGAGCGCCGCGCCCGAGGACACGTTCACGATCGAGCCCCGGCCGGCCGCGCGCATGTGCCGGATCGCGGCCAGGCCGGTGTAGACGACGCCGAGCACGTTGACCTCGACCACCGCGCGGGCCCGCACCGGGTCGTCCTCCCAGGGCATGGCCTCGTAGGTGAGGCCCGCGTTGTTCACCAGGCCGTCGATGGCGCCGAACTCGGCGACACACCGTTCGACGATCGCCGCCGCCTGCTCCGGGTCGGCCACGGTGTGCGGGTCGGCCACCGCGCAGCCGCCCGCCGTGCGGATCTCGGCGGCCACCGCGTCGGCCGCCGCCGCGTCGACGTCGTTGACCACCACCGCCGCGCCCGCCCCGGCGAGATCGGCCGCGAACGCCGCCCCGAGTCCCCGTCCGGCGCCCGTCACCACGATCGCCCTGCCGTCCACTGCACTCACTCTGTCTTTCCCTCCCCGTTGGACCGCCACCGACTGCGGCCAGTGTTGGGCAACAGCCCACCGTCGCGGACCCGTCCTCTTCGAGCGGTCGGTAGCTGCGCCGAGCGCTGTGGGCCGTTCAGCCCGGGGATACGCGGCGACCGATCGCACCCGGTGCGCCGGGCGGCGGCATCGTCGCGTCGTGCGGGGTGACCAGGCTCGACCGATGCCGATCGGCGCACGTCCTGCCGGTACTCTGAGCAACACCGTGATGACCGAGCGGCAGCGAGGAGGTGACCGTTGGGCCATCAGACGCCACGCATGTCCGCGGTCCTCGCCAACCGCGAGTTCCGCGCGCTGTGGTACGCCGAGGCCGCCTCGGTCGCGGGCGACCAGCTCACTCGCGTCGCGCTGGCGATCCTGGTCTACGACCGCACCGGCTCGGCGTTCTGGGCCGCGGGCATCTACGCGCTCACCTTCCTGCCCGCGCTCGCGGGCGGGCTGGGCCTGTCGCATCTGGCGGACCGCTACCGGCGGCGCACGGTGATGGTCGTGTGCTCGGCGCTGCAGGCGGTGCTGGTCGGCGTGATGGCCATCCCCCACTTGCCGCTGCCGGTGCTGTTCCTGCTGGTCATCGGGGTTCCGCTGGTGCAGTCGCCCGCGGTGGCCGCGCAGAACGCCACCACCCGCGAGGTCTTCACCGACGACGCGCTCTACCTGCGCAGCCAGGACCTGCGCGGCATCACCACCAACACCATGATGCTGCTCGGCCTCGGCGGCGGCGGCCTGCTGGTCGGCGCGATCGGCACGTCGTGGGCGCTGGCCATCGACGCGGCGACGTTCGTCCTGGCGACCGTGGCGGTGGCCCGCAGCGTGCGCAACCGCCCGCCCGCGGGCAGCAAGGACGCCGGCTGGCTCGACGGCGCCAAGTGGGTGTTCCGCGACCGCAAGCTGCGGGTGCTGCTGACGCTGTCCTGGCTTGTCGGGCTCGCGGTGATCCCCGAGGGGCTGGCCGCGCCGCTGGCCCAGGAGATCGGCGCCCCGGCGCATGGGGTGGGGCTGCTGCTCGCGGCCGACCCGTTCGGGTTCATCGTGGGCACCTTCCTGATCTCGCACTTCGTGCCGGTGCGGCTGCGGGCGCGGCTCATCGGCGTGTTGGCCACCGCGTCGCTGGCGGTGCTGATCCTGTTCGTGCTCAAGCCGACGCTGGTGTTCGCGCTGGTGCTGCTGGCGCTGTCGGGCGCGGTGGGCGCCTACCAGATCACCGTCATGGGCGTGTTCAACACGATCGTCCCGAACGAGATCCGCGGCGGTGCCTTCGGCGCCGCGCGCACCGGCCTGCGGGTCGCGCAGGGCCTCGGCGTGGCCGCGGGCGGCGCGGTGGCCGAGCTCATCGGGTCGTCGGCGAACACCATCGCGCTGGCCGGGGTGCTCGGCGTGCTTATCGCGGTCCCGGTCAGCGTCGCCTGGTCCCGCCTGGGCCGGACCGACCCGACCCCGGCGACGCCGGTCGACTCGCCCACTCCCGCACGCACCCAGAGCGCCTAGTGCGGTACATCTAGCCCGCGAACGCCGCCAGCAGCGCCCGCACGTGGGCTTCCTCCGGCACGGCCAGGTCGTCGAACACCGCCAGCGCCGCCCGCCAGTCGGCGACCGCGCCCGGCATGTCGCCCGATCCCTGCCGGACCAGGGCCCGCACGTGCAGCACCCGCGCCCGCGCCAGCCGCTGACCGGACTGGCCGGTGACCGCGAGGCCCCGCTCGGCGTGGTCGCCGGCGCCTTCCGGGTCGCCCGCGTCGAGGTAGGCGTGGGCCAGTTCGGTGAGCACGCGGCCCTCCAGCAACCGCATCCCGGTGTCGCGCATCAGGGCGAGGGCGCGCAGGCCGTGCTCGATGGCGGCGGCCGGGTCGCCGACGCGGCGGTGCAGCGCGCACAGCCCGGTGAGCACGGACGCCTCGCCGAAGCCGAAGCGGATCTCGCGGGCCAGGCCGAGCGCGCGGGTGTAGTGCTCGGCCGCCGATGACCACTCGCCCGTGCGCTGCTGGATGCCTGCGAGGATGTCCAGGCCGCTGACCTCGTGCCTGCGCTCGCCGAGCTGTCTGCCCAGCTCGACGGCCTGGCGCACCTGTGCGGCGGCCTCGGCGAAGGTGCCGAGGTCGAGTCCGGTCTCGGCCAGGCAGATGAGCATGCTCACCTCGCCGTGCCGGAAGCCGTAGCGACGGCAGACGGCCAGCGCGTCGCGGTAGCAGTCGGCGGCGCGGCGCAGGTCGCCACGAGCCCAGTGGGCCAGGCCGAGGCCCTGCGCGGCGGCGGCCTGCACCTGCCGGTGGCCGATGCGGGTACTCAGCTCCAGGGCAGCGGTGTGCCGCATGACCGCGGTCTCCGGCCTGCCCAGCGACAGCGCGGCGACACCGATGTAGTTCAGCGCGGCCGCCTCGCCGCGCCGGTTGCCGATGGCCCGGTTGATGACCAGCGCCTCCTCGTAGAACGAGGACGCCTGCGCGGGCTGGCCGAGCTGCGAGTGCGCCCGGCCGAGGTTGTGCAGGGCGGCGGCCTCGACAACGCGGTTGCCGGTGCCGCGGCTGAGTTCGAGCGCCCAGCGGTGGTGCTCCACGGCGGCGCCGTAGTCGCTCAGGTTGCAGTGGATCACCCCGAGCAGGTCGTGCACGGAGGCTTCCGCGTCGACGTCGCCCGCGCCGCGGGCCGCGGCCAGCGCGGCGGTGCAGACCGCGATCCCGTCGGCGCCGTGGCCGCGGTTGCCGAAGTAGCCGCGCAGGGCCTCGGCGAAGCGCCACGCGAAGCCGGGCAGCCCCAGACTCGGCGCGGCCAGCGCGGCGGCCACCAGGTTCGCGCGCTCGTCGTCCAGCCAGGTGATGGCGGCCTGCTCGGCACCGGGGTCGGCGTCGGGCGCCGGGCCGACCTGCCACAGCAGGGCACTGTGGGCGCGGACGGCGCCCAGGTAGTGGTCGAACAGCCGCACCACCGCGTCGGTGCGCTCGTCGCGCGCGCCGTCGCGGCCCGCGCGGCTGGAGGCGTACTCGCGCAGCAGGTCGTGGATGGTGAAGCGGCCGGGCGTGTGCTCGCGGATCAGGTTGCCGTGGTCGAGCGCGCGCAGCAGCCGCGCGGCCTCCTCGACCGGCGCGCCGATCAGCGCGGCGGCCGCGGCCCGATCGATGTCGGCGCCGGGGACCACGCCGAGCAGCCGGAACAGCCTGCGGCCCGCGGGTCCCAGCTTGTCGTAGGACAGGTCGAACGCGGCGCGCACGGCACCGGACTCGTCGCCCGCGACGGCCAGCCCGGCGATCCGGCCGCGGTCGCGCAGTTCGCGGGTGTAGTCGGCGACGCTGATCAGCGGCCGGATGGCCAGGTTGGCCCCCGCGATGCGCAGCGCCAGCGGCAGGTGGGCGCAGGTGTCGGCCATCTCGGCGACCGCCTGGGCCTCGCGCCGGGTGCGCCCGACGCCGACCAGCCTGCCGAGCAGGTCGACCGACTCGGCCGGGTCGAGCATGTCGAGCGGAAGCTGGTGGGCGCCGTCGCGCGCGGTCAGCCCGGTGAGCCGGTCGCGGCTGGTGACCAGCACGAAGCAGCCCGGCGACCCGGGCAGCAGCGGGCGGACCTCCTCGGCGGTGGCCGCGTTGTCGAGCAGCACGAACACGCGCTTGTCGGTGAGCATGGTGCGGTAGAGCCCGGCGGCCTCGTCGGCGTCGGCGGGCACCCGCTCGGGTGAGACGCCCAGCGCGTGCAGTAGCCGCACCAGCACCTCGTGCGTGGTCGGTGGCCTGCTCGCGGCGTAGCCCCGGAGGTTGACGCTGAGCTGGCCGTCGGGGAACCGGTCGCGCACCCGGTGCGCCCAGCGCACGGCGAGCGCTGTCTTGCCCACGCCCGCGCTGCCGGACACCGCGACGACCACGGCGCCCGCGTGCCCGTCGACCTCGGCGAGCAGCTCGTCGAGCCGGGCCAGCGGGGCGGCGCGGCCGACGAAGCCCGGCGTCTCGGCCGGGAGCTGCGCGGGCGGCCGGTACGGCGCCGGGTCGGTCGCGGGGGCGGCCGGGCGGTCGCGCAGCACCCGCAGGTGGGCGGCGCGGATCTCCTGGCCGGGCTCGACGCCCAGCTCCTCGTCCAGCCGCGCGCGGATGTCGGCGAACACCGCCAGCGCGGCGGCCTGCTCCCCGGTGCCCGCGAGGCCCAGCATCAGCCGGGCGTGCAGGCCCTCGTGCAGCGGCTCGTCGTGCGCCAGCGGGCGCGTACGGGACACCACCCGCTCGTGCCCGCCGAGGCCGAGCGCGATGTCGGCGTGCGACAGGGCCGCGTCGCGCCTGCGGGCGGCCAGCGCGACCGCGGCCGGGTGCTGGCGCAGCCGGGACGACAGGTCGGCCAGGACCGGGCCGCGCCAGCACGCCAGCGCCTGCTCCAGCAGGTCGGCCGCGGTGGCCGGGTCGTCGGCGCGCAGGGCGTGCGCGCGGGCGGTGAGGTCGTCGAAGCGCAGCAGGTCGACCTGGTCGGGGCGGACGACGAGCTGGTAGCCGCCGGGCACGGAGGTGATCACCCCGGAGTGCCGTCTGCTCGCCGACAGCAGCGCCCGGCGCAACCGGGACGCGTAGGTGTGCACCAGGCCGAGGCAGCTCGCGGGCGGCCGGTCGCCCCAGAGCACGTCCACGATCTCCTCGCGGCGCACCGGCCCGTTGGCGCGCAGGGTGAGCAGGGCGAGCAGGGACCGCTGCTTGAGCGCGCCGACCTCGACCTCGCGGTCGCCGTGCGCGACGGTGAACGGACCGAGCACGCCGACCCGGAGCTGCGGTACGCGCGCCGGGATCGCGACGGCGCGGTGCACGAGGTCGTCCGGCGACACCCCGACCGCGGCGGCGAGTTTGCGCACCGAGTCGGGCCGGGGCCTGCCGACGGTGCCGCGCTCGATGTAGCGCAGGGCGCGCACGCTGATGCCGGAACGGTCGGCCAGCTGCTGCTGGGTGAGCCGGGCCCGCAGCCGCTGCGTGCGGAGGATCTCGCCGAAGGTTTCCGGCAGTTCCTCGCCCATCGTCGCCCCTTCGTGCGGCCCGGGACTTGCCGCATTACCGGTATCCAATTGCCGGTGACCCCATCGTAGTCCATCCAGTCGAACCATTCGCCCTGGTGGGAGACGTTACCCGGCGACCGTGCGGGGCTGCGCGCGAGTACAGGTCGGTTGCCAGGACCGGTCCGTAGCGTCTGCGGTGGGGGGTGGTGTGGCGCGGCGCCCTGGGGGTGCGCCGTGCCACGTCTGCCGGTCGGCACCGGTAACCTGCCCAGGTGGGGGACACACAACGGGTGATCGCCGTCCGGTCATGACCGAGCGCGCGCGGCAGGACGCGGACCCGGCCGACGGGCGGGCCCGCACTCGGCTGCGCGGCAGGCTCGGCTGGCTGCTGCTGGTCGTGCTGGCCGCCGCGGGCTACGGTGTCGTCGCCTCGCGCTCCCCCGCCCCACCCGAACACCAGCCGACCGGCGACGTCGCGCGCGCCGCGCAGGCCATCGAGGCGCTGCTGGCGCCGACTTCCGGCCGCGACCCGATCGCCGCCCTGCCCGCCGACTTCACCCACGTCACCGGCGTGGTCCCGGACCGCTTGCCCGCCCCGGACGGCACCACCCGCGCGGTGCACGTCGACGGCGGCTGCTCGACGCCGTGGGGCGACGACGACACCCGGTGGGACTACTCGGTCGGCTGCAAGGCGCACGACCTCGGCTACGACCTGCTGCGCTACGCCTCGGCCAAGGGCGAGCCGCTGGGCGCCGAGCCGCGGCGCAGGCTCGACGAGCAGCTCTCCCGCGACATGCACGCCCAGTGCGAGCTGAACCCGCGGGGATCGCCGGGCACCTGCCGCACGGTCGCGTCGCTGTACTCGGCGGGTCTGGTGGCCAACTCGTGGCACCAGCGCTGGGGGCCGCCGCGCTCGGAGCCCATCGCGACCTGGACGGTGGCGCTGTTGGTGGTCGTCGTGCTGCTGGCCGTGCGGGTGCCCGCGTTCGCCCGGCGGCGCACAGGCGTCCCCCGCGGGACCGCGGACCTGAGCGAAGCCGAGGGCGACCGCGCGGGCTACCTCGGCTTCCTGCGCCTGGTGAGCCTTACCGGCATCGTGGTAGCCGAGTCGGTGCTGGCCTTCGCGCCGCTGCTGTCCGTGCCCGTGGCAGCGCTCTGGCCGCTGACCTGGGCGCTACAGCTCGTGCCCTTGTTCTTCTTCGCGGGCGGACACTCGAACCTGCTGGCCTGGCGGGCGGCGCGGGAGGCGGGCACCGGCTACGGCGGCTACCTGGCAGGCCGGGTGTGCTGGCTGATCCGGCCGGTGCTGGCGTTCGTGACCGCGTGGCTGGTGGTGCCGCTCTCGCTCGACCTGCTCGACGCGCCGGACGCGGCGGTGGCCGCCGTCGGCAGGCTCGTGGTGCAGCCGCTGTGGCTGCTCGGGCTCTACCTGCTCGTCGTCGGCGCGACACCGGTCCTGCACTGGCTGCACGAGCGCGCGCCCGTGGCCGCGCCGGTCGCGCAGACGCTGACGGTGGTCGCCCTCGGCCTGTTCGGCTCGGGCACGGTCGCGGCGCACGCGGGCGGCATCGCGGCCGCGCTGCTGTTCGGCCAGCTCGCGTTCCTCTACGCCGACGGCACCCTGTGGCGGGCGCGGCCCCGGGTGCTCGTCGCGGCGGCCGTGGGCGCGTCGGCCTGCCTGACGGTGCTGACCACGGTCGGCGGCCAGCCCAAGCTGCTGATCGCCGAGCCCGCCGGGACCGCGAGCTTCGTGCCATCGGCGCTCGGGGTGCTGCTGATCGGCATCGCCCAGGTCTGCCTGGTGGCCCTGCCCCGGTCGGCCGGGGTACGGGCGGTCGCGCGGAGCACCCCGGCCCGGGCGGTGCGGTTCGTCCGGGCCGCGCCGATGACGGTCTACCTGGTGTACCTGTGCGGGATGCTCGTGCTGGCCGGGCTCGTCGGGGCGGCCGGGCTGCCGATCACCGCCGTGAGCTGGCTGGCGCGGCCGAGCAACGTGCTCGCCCTTGCCCTGCTCGGCGTGCCGACGGCGTTGGCGTTCCTGCTGTTCGAGTGGCGCACGTCCGCCGACCCGGGCGCCGGGCGCGCCGACGACGGGCGGGGCACCCGGTGGGACGTGCTCGCCGCCGCGCTGGGGACCGGCTACGTCGCCGTCGGCGTCCTCGGGTTCGCCGTCACCGGCTTCACCCGTGAGCCGCCGATGCTGCTCGGGCTCCCGCTGGACCCGATGGCGAGCCTGATCCACCTGCTGCTGGGCTGGTACCTGCTGCACTCGGTGCGGGTCGGGACGGCGTCGACGCCGGGGCCGTGGCTGCTCGCGGCGGTCGCCTGCGTGCCGCCGATGATCACGACGGTCAGTGGGGCGGGGATCACAGTGCACGGGCTCACCATCGCCGTCGCCGGTGTCGCCGCGGCCGCCTGCGCCCGCCAGGCGCCGTGGCTGCTCCGCAGGTCAGGGGCACCGCGGCCGGTCGCGGAGAGCGCGGGGGGCTGACCGGAAGGGGACTACCGTGGCGAGCGCCTTCCGACGGTATGTCACGCTAAGGACAACCTTTGGGCACCCGTTGACGTCTCAGTGTTCGTGGGGACTGGTGGGCCGCACGTGCACGTTCATGCGCAGGCGACAGGGAGGAGCAGGCGTGGAGTACCGGCCGCCGAGGTCAGAGAGCCGAGCGGGCGAACGCAGGCCCGCTCCGGCGCGCAGCTCGGCCGGAACCGCCCGCCCCGCTCCCGGCCGGGTCTCCGCGTCCGCGCGCACCGAGCGCATCGCCGACCGGGCCACCCCGTCGCCGCGGCGCCCGGCCGCCGCGCGCCGCGTCCCGCCGCCGCCCCCGCGCCGCGGCGGCGGGCTGATCGGCAGCAAGATCCTGGTCACCGTGATCTCGGCGCTGGTGCTGGCGACGACCGGGTACTACTGGCAGGTCGCCAACGGCTTCACCGACGACCTGACCACCGCGGACGTCATCACCGGCAGCGGCGAGCGGCCCGCGGACGGCGCGGTCGACATCCTCATGGTCGGCATGGACAGCCGCACCGACGCGCAGGGCAACTCGCTGTCCAAGGAGCAGCTCGCGATGCTCAACGCGGGCAAGGACGAAGGCGAGATCAACACCGACACCCTGATCATGATCCGCATCCCGAACGACGGCGGTAAGGCGGTCGGCGTCTCGCTGCCCCGCGACTCCTATGTGGACATCCCGGGCTACGGCAAACACAAGATCAACTCAGCGTACGGCCGGGCCAAGCTCACCGCCCGCGAGCGGCTGCAGAAGGAAGGCGTCACCGACCGGGCGCAGCTTGAGGTCCGGTCCAACCAGGACGGCGCGAAGAACCTCATCGGCACCGTGGAGAAGCTCACCGGCGCCAAGATCGACCACTACGCCGAGGTGAACCTGCTCGGCTTCTACGACATCACCAACGCCATCGGCGGCATCGACGTCTGCCTGAACAAGGCGGTCAGGGACTCGTTCTCCGGGGCGAACTTCCCCGCGGGCCCGCAGAACCTGCAGGGCGCCGCCGCGCTGGCGTTCGTGCGGCAGCGGCACGGGCTGGCAGGCGGCGACATCGACCGCATCGTGCGCCAGCAGGTGTTCATGAGCGGGATGGCGCAGAAGATCTTCTCCAGGGACCTGCTGGTCCCGGGGTCGAGCACGATCGGCCAACTCCAGGAGGCGATCAAGAAGTCCGTCGTGCTCGACAAGGACTGGAACATCATGCAGTTCGCCCAGCAGATGATGGGTTTCACCGGCGGCAACGTGAGCTTCCAGACCATCCCGATCGGCACCATCGACCTCGACACCCCGAACGACGGCAAGGCCGTGCAGGTCGACCCGGCCGCCGTGCGCACGTTCGTGCAGGGCCTGCTCGGCGGCACCCCGCCCAGCAACGGCGCCCCCGGCTCCGACGCGGCCCCCGCCGCGAAGCCCACGGTGACCGTGCTCAACGCCTCCGGCCGCACGGGCCTGGCAGCCGAGGTCGCCGACACCCTCGCGGGCCAGGGCTTCAAGACCGGCGAGACCGGCAACGCCACGTCCCGACAGAAGACGGTCGTGCGCTACGCCAAGGGCGACCAGGCGGGCGCCGACTCGGTGGCCCAGGCCCTCGGCGGCGACATCACCGTCGAGGCGGACGCCAACCTGACCCGCGGCAAGGTCACGGTCCTGCTCGGCAAGGACTTCACCCCGTCCGGCCAGCGACTCTCGGGCGACCCCCTGCTGTCGCTCAACGCCCCCGCCGCGGCCCGCCAGGCCGCCACACCGGCCTGCGTCAACTAGCAATCCGATCACCCATTCAGCCCAACTTGCGCGCAGTCGCGTAAGGGCGCGGCCATTCGCGACTTTCTCTCGTGTCAGCTCCTGGCGTGCCAGGGCGATGAGGGAGGGCGAGCGGTGCGGATCGATGTCGAGAACTACCAGCGGGTGCTGGGCGATGAGCTGCGTCGCCTGCGCAAGCAGCGCGGCTGGACGCGTCGGGAGCTGAACGGCAGGCTGCAGAGCGACATCTCCCTGCAGACCCTGGCCACCTACGAGCTGGGTACCCGGCAGTGCTCCGTGGTGCGGTTCGTGGAGATCTGTCTTGCCCTCGACGAACTGCCGCACGAGCTGATCGCGCGCGTGCACGACCGCGTGTTCACCGACCGCCCGGTCGGCGGCGTCCGGGTCGACCTGCGCAGCGTCGCCCGCGACCGGCGCCCCGACATGGCACCCCTGCGCCGCTGGGCGGCCGGGCGGCTCGCCGAGCACCAGGGAGCGGGACCGGCCGAGGTACGGCTCGACATCGCCGCGCTGGAACGGATGGCCGAGCTGTGCGGGCTGGAGACCGTCGACCTGATCGGCAGGCTGCGCGCGGGCCGCCCCACGGAGGACTGACCAGGCCCGCCACGAGGGGCGGCGGGCCTGGTCAGCGCTAGTTGTCGGAGAGCTGCGGCTCGCGGGCGCGGGAGATCAGCTCGAAGTCGGCCGCGTCGACCTTGCGGGTCCGCAGCCAGTAGCGCCAGGTGAAGCCCGGCCAGATGGTCCGGTTGACGCCCTGGGAGTCCAGGTACCAGCTCGTGCAGCCGCCCTGGGTCCATACGCCGTCGGCGAGCTTGCGCTGGATCTCGGTGTTGAACCGCTGCTGCGCGGTGCGCCGCACGTCGATGGCGTCGGCGTCGTGCTTGTCGACCAGGCGCAGCGCGTCGGCGACGTAGCGGATCTGCGACTCGATCATGAAGACCACGGAGTTGTGGCCGAGGCCGGTGTTCGGGCCGAGCAGGAAGAACAGGTTGGGGAAGCCCGCGACGTTGATCCCCATGTGGGTGTTGATGCCGTTCTCGCGCCACTCCTTGGCCAGGTCGAGCCCGTCGCGGCCGGTGATGTCGAGGTAGTCGAACGAGTCGGTGACGTGGAAGCCGGTGCCGTAGATGATCGCGTCGACCTCGTGCTCGCGGCCGTCGTTGCCCACGATGCTGTGCGCGCGCACCTCGGCGACGCCGTCGGTGTCGAGGTGGACGTTGTCCCGGTTGAACGTCGGGTAGTAGTCGTTGGACACCAGCACGCGCTTGCAGCCCATGACGTAGTCGGGCGTGAGCTTTGCGGCCAGCGCCCGGTCCCGCACAGACTTGGTGATGTTCTTCGCCGCGAGCTTGGAGGCGAACTTGAGGATGCCCGGGCGCCCGTTGAAGCCGATCGCGCGCACCTCGTTGATCCAGTACAGCAGATGCCGGTAGCCGCGCTGGGCGCCGGGGACCTTGGCGAACAGCGACCGCGCCCACGGCGCCATGGCGTGGTCGGGCTTGGGCAGGATCCACGGCGGCGTCCGCTGGAACAGCGTCAACTCGGCGACCTCCGGCGCGATCCGGGGCACGAACTGGACCGCGCTGGCCCCCGTGCCGATCACCGCGACGCGCTTGCCGGTGAGGTCGTAGTCGTGGTCCCACCGGGCGGAGTGGAACGTGGCGCCCTGGAACTTCTCGATGCCGGGAAGCCGCGGGATCGACGGGATGTGCAGCGCGCCGATACCCGCGACCAGGTACCGCGCGACGTAGGTGTCGCCGGTGCCGGTGGCGACGTGCCAGCGGTTCTCCTCCTCGTCCCATGCCGCGCCGGTGACCTCCACGCCGAAGCGGGTGTAGCGGGCCAGGCCCCACTTGGCCGCGACCCCGCGCAGGTAGTCCCAGATCTCCGCCTGCGGGGCGTAGGACCGGGTCCAGTCGGACTTCTGCTCGAAGGAGAACGAGTACATGTGCGACTGGATGTCGCAGGCGCAGCCGGGGTAGGTGTTGTCGCGCCAGGTGCCGCCGAAGTCGGCGGCCTTCTCCAGCACGACGAAGTCCTCGCGGCCCTCTTTGCGCAGTTGGATTGCCATACCCATGCCGGAGAACCCGGTACCGACGACCACCACACCGGTGTGGATGAGCTTGCCCATCTGCCCGTTCCTCCTGCTCGTTGGTGTGCCCCGGTTTACCTTACCGGGAGTAGGTTACTTGCGGTAGAGTCAATCTCGTGACCACAACCGAGGGCAAGGTCGTGCGCAGGCGACGGATGCCGCGGGCCGAGCGCGAGCGGCAGATGCTGGCCGTCGCCGAGGAGATCTTCGCCGAGCGGGGCTACCTGGCCGCTGGGATGGACGAGATCGCCGAGCGGTGCGGGGTCTCCAAGCCGATGATCTACGAGTACTTCGGCTCCAAGGAGGGCCTGCTCGTCGCCTGCATCCGGCAGGCGCGGGCCGAGTTGGCGAAGGTGGCCACCGAAGCCGTCGTGGGCGCCCGCTCCGCCGAGGAGGCGCTGCGCCGCGGCCTGGTCGCGTTCTTCGAGTTCACCGACTCGCGGCGGCGCTCGTGGGCGCTGATGCTGCGCAACGAGATCGCAGTGGCGGGCCGGGAGGCCGCCGCCGAGATCGAGGCGGGCCGCCAGGAACAGGTGGAGATCGACATCGCGCTGTTCACCACCTTCATGCCCGACGCGTCGCGGCGCGATCTGGAGGCGGCCGCGCAGATCGTCGTCGGCGCCTGCGAGCGGCTCTCGCTCTGGTACGTCAACCAGGACGACGACCCGGTCACCGCAGAGCAGGCAGCCGACTACCTGATGACGACGCTGTGGCACGGCCTCGGCAAGATCCTCGACGTCGGGTAGGTCGGTTTCCGCTGCACGGACGCGCCCGATGTCGTCCAATGGGATCAGCCACGGCACCACACGTGGTAGCCAACGGAGGGACGCGAGCGATGTTCGAGCCGATCCTGGCCAACTACACACCCGACGGCGACGACTGGACCGTCGCGGTGACCTGCCGCGACAAGACGATGACCGCGACCGCGCCGGGCCTGATCGCGGCCCGCGACCGCGCCGACCAACTCGTCGAACAACTCGCGCCCGGCGAGCGGAACCGCACCGTCGTCCACACCCTCGACGGCGACGCGGTGGGGTTCACCGCGGCCTACATGACCGCCCGACTGGCCAGGCCCGAGCGTGAACCGATAGCCGCGGCCGCCGAAGCCGCCGCGGACAAGGACGCAGTCGGCCCCGCCCGCGGCGCTGACCTAGCCGGACCCAGCGCCTAGCGGAAGATCCCGCGGATCACCAGCAGCCCCACCAGCACACCGACGCCGATGAGCGCGTACTTGACCTTGGGCTCGTCGAGCTTCGAGCGCGCGCTCGACTTGGCGTTGTCCACCATCCGCTTGGGGCTGGCCTTCGTGCCGAGCTGATCCAACGTCGCCGCCAGCGCGTCGCGCGCCTGGTCGATCTCACGCTGGATGGTGTCGGGGTCGCGGGCCACGTGTCCTCCTAGGAAGCAAGCCGTCGGCGGCACAACGGTAGATCACCGGCCTGCGAGCGCGCGCGCCGGCCACGCAGATAGGCTCCACACAGCCCGGCGAGACGGGTCAGGGGGCCGTAGCCCAATTGGCAGAGGCACACGGTTTAGGTCCGTGCCAGTGAGAGTTCGAGTCTCTCCGGCCCCACCACCCCAGCCTGACCTGGGTGTATACCCGCGATCGGATACTGGCGAGAACGGCACGGATGGCAAACGGATGGCAGTGGACAAGTACGACATCAAGAAGGCCCACAAAGGGCTCTACGCCACGTCGTCGAAAGAGTTCACCGTCGTCGACGTGCCCGAGTTCCGGTACATCGCGGTCGATGGCCGAGGTGATCCGAACACCGCACCGGCGTATGCGAACGCGCTCGAAGCCCTCTATGGGGTGGCGTACGCGCTGAAGTTCGCCAGCAAGAGAACCCTCAGCCGGGACTTCGTGGTCGGCCCGTTGGAAGGGCTGTGGCGGGCGGACGACCCAGCCGCGTTCGTCGCGCGGCGCAAGGAGACCTGGGAGTGGACCATGATGATCAGCCAGCCTGCCTGGATCACCGAAGATATGGTCCAGGCCGCCGTCGACAGCGCCTCGAAGAAGAAGGACCTCCCCGCACTCGGCGACCTCCGGCTGCTCACCCTCACCGAAGGGACCTGTGTTCAGATCCTGCACATCGGCTCCTACGACGACGAGACTCCCACCCTGGATCGCCTCCACAACGACTATCTCCCCGAGAACGGCCTCACCTTCAACGGTGACCATCACGAGGTCTACCTCAGCGACGCACGTCGAACAGCACCCGCCAAGCTCAAGACGATCCTGAGACAACCCGTCACATCAGTGCCTCAACTCACGGCGACGGTCAGCGGCGCGACCTGACGGCACCGGACCTACCCGCTGCGCCAGGTACCCGAGGTGACCGGCTCACCGCCTGCCCCGCGCACCGTAAGGTCGGCGCATGGCGCAGGAGCGGGGCCGCAAGACGATCGCGACGAACCGGCGCGCCCGCCACGACTACAGCGTGCTCGACACCGTCGAGGCCGGTCTGGTGCTCGTCGGCACGGAGGTGAAGAGCCTGCGGCTGGGCCGGGTGTCGCTGGTGGACGCGTTCGCCACGATCGATGCGGGCGAGGTGTGGCTGCGCGGGCTGCACATCGCGGAGTACGCGCTGGGCACCTGGACCAACCACCCCCCGCTGCGGGTGCGCAAGCTGCTGCTGCACCGCCGCGAGATCGACAAGGTGGAGGCCCGCGTCCGGGAGAGCGGGCTGTCGCTGGTGCCGCTGTCGATGTACTTCGTCGACGGGCGGGTGAAGGTCGAACTCGGGCTGGTGCGCGGCAAGAAGACCTGGGACAAGCGCAACGACCTGGCGACCCGCGACGCCCAGCGCGAGGTGGAGCGCGCGTTCGCCCGGCACGCCAAGGGACAGCGCAAGTAGCCACGAACGGGTGGCCGGGGTTGCGCGCCGACCGGCGTCCGCCCTAGGCAGGAGTACATGGCGAGACTCCTCGTGGCGCTGCTGCTGATCCTGCTCATCACCCCGCCCGCGGCGGCCGCGCCGGGCCGCACGCTGCTCGACGACGTCGGCAGCAGCTATCCGCGGGTGATCCGGCTGGCCGACGGCACAGTGTTGGCCACTATCGGCAGCCGCATAGGCGGCGACAGCGTCGGCCTGGTCTACCGCAGCACCGACAGCGGCCGGACGTTCCGCAGGCTCGCGGTGATCGCCGACCCGGCGGGCGTCGCGGGCGCGGGGATGTGCTGCGGCACGCTGTTCGAGCTACCCCGCCGGGTCGGCGCCCTGCCCGCGGGCACGCTGCTGTGGGCCACCACCGCGGGCTTCGACACCCCCTCCGACGCGCGCCGGGTGCGGCAGCGGCTCTGGCGCAGCGACGACAAGGGCGCCACCTGGGCGTACCTGTCCGACATCGCGGTGTCGCCGAACGAGTACACCGCCTGGGAGCCCGAACTGTCGGTCGCCGCGGACGGCTCGCTGGTGGCGTTCTACTCCGACGAGTCCGACAAGGCCGCGCACGACCAGAAGCTCGTCCAGGTCCGCTCCCGCGACGGCCGCACCTGGAGTGCCCCTACCGAGACCGTGACCAGCGCCGACCGGCTGGTCCGACCCGGCATGATCGGCGTGCGGCGGCTGCCCGACGGCACGTACTTCATGGTCTACGAGGTGTGCAACAACGACCTGCTGCGGCTGTGCGGCATCTACTTCCGCACCTCGGTCGACGGCTGGAACTACGGCGACCCCACCGACCTCGGCACCCAGGTCCGCACCACCGCGGGCCGCTACCCCCGGCACACGCCGACCGTGACCGTGACGCCGCAGGGGACGTTGCTGCTGGTCAGCGAGATGCTGGTGGAGCCGGACGGCAGCCTGGCCGCGGGCAACGGGCGGACCATCCTGGTCAACGAGGCCAAGGGGGCGGGGCGGTGGCGCGAGATCCCGGCGCCGGTCGTGGTGGCGGGGGTGAACAACGAGGGCTGCCGCAACTTCAGCCCGTCGCTGCTGGCGACCGCCGACGGGGTGCTGGAGCTGGCGACCGACCTCGACGGCGGCGTCTGCAAGACCTACTACGCCACCGGACCCGTCCCGCGCACCTGATCGGCGGACATGACACGATCGGGGACATGCGTGCGCCGCGACCCCTCGCCGCGCTCCTGCGGCTGGTGGACCGGTTCGAGGAGCGCGGAGTCTACGTGCCCGGCGAGGACAACCAGGCCATCTCGCCGTGGCGCGACTTCGGCTGGCTGATCGCCGCCTGGCTGGTCACCGTCGGCCTGTTCGTCCTGTTCGTCGCGCTTGCCTCCTGAGCACCGCGGTCGCAGTGGTCCCGGTCACCGCCAGTGCATCGCTGGTCACGGATAGGCCACAGCACGACACCAGCTCCGACTCGGGCCCCCTTCCAGTGTCGCCTGCGGCGCCCGGGACGGACATGGTGGACCTGTACTCCTCTCGCGTCCCCCCAGGCAAGGAAGTGGACTGACCGTGAAGACCGTCGTCGGGCTGACGGCGCTCGCGTGCGCGCTCCTGGTGTCGCTCGCCGGGTGCGGCGGCGGTCCGGCGTACTCGGCGCCGGTCGAGCGGCCCACGACCGGCTCGGTCGCCGAGAAGGCCCGCTCGGGCGGCACGCTGTCGCGCAGCGGTGAGCGCAAGGTGCTCGGCAACGGGCTCAGCATCGCCATCTCGGCCCCCAAGTCGTTCGTGCCGACCGCGTCGGCCTACCCGGACGCGCCGCGCGCGCTGGGCTTCGAGATCACCGTGGAGAACGACGGCGCCACCGCGTACCGGCCGACCGGGCTGTCGCTGGCCGCGAGCGCCAACGGCGTCGTCGCGCAGCAGGTGATCGACTCGACCCAGGGCTACGCCGGGCTGGTCGGCGCGGCGGACGTGCCGCCCGGGCAGAGCGTGCGGTTCTCCATCGCGTTCGCGATGCCCGCGGACAAGGCGACGGTGCAGATCAGCGCCCAACCGGACCCGGCGGCGCGAAACCTGGTGACCGTGTTCGACGGGACCGCGTAGCGGGGCGCTAGCGTCATCGGCATGAGTGAGCTGAAGCGACTGTCCGCGGGCGACCTGGCCCCCGATTTCACCCTGCCGGACAGCGAGGGCACCGAGGTGTCCCTGTCGGACTACCGCGGCAAGTCCGTGGTCGTCTACTTCTACCCCGCCGCGGCCACACCGGGCTGCACCAAGCAGGCGTGCGACTTCCGCGACAACCTCGCCGAGCTGAACGACGCCGGGTTCACCGTGCTCGGCATCTCCCCCGACAAGCCCGCGAAGCTGGCGAAGTTCGTCGCCGCCGAGGGGCTGACCTTCCCGCTGCTGTCCGACGCAGACCGCGCCGTGATGACCGCGTGGGCCGCGTTCGGCGAGAAGACCATGTACGGCAAGACGGTGACCGGGGTGATCCGCTCGACGTTCGTGGTCGACCCCGATGGCCGGATCGCGCACGCGCTCTACAACGTGCGGGCCACCGGGCACGTCGCCAAGCTGCGCAAAGACCTCAAGGTCTGACCGACCGGCGCGCCGGGGACAACCGGCGGAGCGCCTGCCGCGTAGACGCGGTCGCGGGTGGGGAAGTTGCCCTCCGGGAGGGTCAACTTCCCACTCCGCGCGGCCCGTATCCACGGCATGCGCCACCGTTGGAACCTGCTGCCGATCCTGTTCACCGTCGTCCTCGTCGGGTGCGCGGCGACACCGCGCGGAGCACTCGTGCTCGCCGCGCCACCTGCCGTCGAGGAGCCTGCCGTTGCTGCTGTCGAGGAGCCTGTCGCTGAGCCACCCGTGCCCGCTGAGCGCCCCGTGCCCGTCGAGCCGCCCGCGCCGCCCGTGGGGAAGGACGGATCCGGGCAACCCGCCACGTTGACAGCCGCCGTGCGAGCCGTGCAGCAGTCGGCGACCGTGGGTGTGCTGGTGCTCGACCGCGACACGGGCACCGAGATCGTCGCCGAGGGTGCCGACCGGCAGTTCCGGTCCGCGTCCCTGGTGAAACTGCTCATCGCGATCGACGTGCTGCGCACGGGCGCCGACACCGAGACCCGCGCGCGCATCCGCACCATGCTGACCCTCTCCGACGACGCGATAGCCAGCAACCTGTGGGTCCGTGCGGGCGGCTCGGCCCTGGTCACGCGGACCGCGGGCGCCCTGGGCCTCAGCGGCACCCGCCCACCCGCCACCCCCGGCCGCTGGGGCGACGTCCTGCTCACCGCGCGCGACATGGGCCGGGTGTACACGCACGTATTGACCGACCTCCCCGCCGCCGACCGCACCCTGATCGTCAACGCCCTCGCCGACGCCCCCCGACACGCCGCCGACGGGTTCGACCAGCACTTCGGCATCCCCGATGGGCTGTCCGGGCAGTGGGCGGTGAAACAGGGATGGTCGGACTGCCCGACGGACATCGTGCTGCACAGCACCGGACTGGTAGGCCCGCACTGGCGGTACGTGGTGGTGTTGCTGACCGAGCACCCGGTGTCGGTGCGCTGGCGCACAGCCGCACAGTCCGTGACGGCAGGCGCCCAGGCCCTGAACGGCGCCCTGCACTGACCACCCCGTCGCCGCCAACCAGCGACCTGGTCCGGCCACTGTCCACAACCACTCAAACCATCCACAGCCTGACCGCCCCCACCCGATTTCCGCCCCACTACCGATAGACTGGAGCAGGGCAGGCCAGTCAAGTTGCGACTTTGGCAGATTTCCAGGAGTCGGAGTTTCCGCAGGTCAGAGACCTGATCCCCACCTGTCCGCAGCGTCGCGCCGTGTGTGATCACGATCCGTGCCCAAGTAACCACAAGTAGACCTCTCGGACCGAGCGAACAACTACGTTGAGCACGCGATCTTGTGCTTAGCGTCAAGGGTTGGCAGGATAGGCGTTGGGTGGGCGCGCGAGGAAGGGGCCAACATGGCCGCAACTGGAACGCCTGAAATTGTGGAGTCTCCCGTTCGATACGAGCCGCCGAGGCTCGATGAGCTGGGCGACGTCGTTGAACTGACGCAGGGCTCGGCCGCCGACGACACGGCGGACATGCAGACCGCGAAGTACTGGTGATCACTGCTAATGATGTGGTGGTTGACCAGAACGGTCGACCGTAGAACACCACATGACGTAGGCGTTAACCCGGACTGGTCCGTTGTCACAGTCGGAGATTTCCGGCTGTGGCACGGCCAGTCCGGCCCTGCGCAACAGGTTCACCGGGCCGATGTGTCCGGTTGCCGACTGCTCGTTGTCGGCTGTTGCACGACGCCTCAGTCTGAGTTGCCGAAGATCGCTCAACGCTTGGCCCGTGGAGACACGGCGGCGTTGGCGGCGCTCGATGGCAGCCGCGTGGTGATCGCGGTGCGATCACCTGATCTATTGGTGGCTGGCGATCTTGCTGGCCAGCGCCCGGTTTACTACACCCGCAGCGGCGGCGATGTCGTCGTCAGCTCACACGCTGGACAGCTTGCAGATCGAGTAGGCCGGTCGGTGAACCGGCAATGGTTGGCGGCCCGAATGCTGCTGCCATCGTCGGCCGATGTGTGGTGGGAAGGTTCGCCCTGGCTTGGTGTCCACACTGTTAGGCCCGGTTGGCTACTGCGGATCACGCTCACGGGTGACGTGAGTTCGACGCGGTGGCTGGATCTCAGTAAGCCGCGCGCGGATCTCGCGGCCGGTTCCGAGGCGCTGAGGGTTGCTCTGCGCCGAGCTGTTGGGCATCGCGTCGAGGTGGCGGACGTGCTGACTGCTGATCTCAGCGGCGGTCTCGACTCGTCGGCCGTGGCCGCGCTCGCCGTGCTCGACGGCCCGCTTCGCGCGGTCACCCTCCAGGTCGACGGCGTAGACGATGCGACGGCTGCCACTCACGTCGCCGACCTCGTGCCCGGCTTGGAGCACGAGGTGGTGAGGGTGCCGCAGGCGGTGCTTCCCTACTCGGATCTCGATCGCGTGCCGGTAGTGGACGAACCGTCGGACTTCCTGGTGGCCACCGCATGGACGCGGTGGTGGCGTCAGACTCTCGCGGCAGGAGGATCGGACCTGCACCTCACAGGGGACGGCGGGGACGGCGTGCTCCTGGCCGTGCCGTCCTACCTGGCCGATCTCGCCACACCGCGAACGATCAGGGAGTTGTGGCGGCACGCGAACGGCTGGGCTCGACTACGCAACCAGTCGCCAGCCGTGCTCATCCGTGCCGCCGCCCAGGTGCACCGGACGACATATCGAGACGCGCTCACCCGCGCAGCCGATCGGCTCACGTTGGGTGGCCCAGCGCCGAGCGGGTGGGCGCGGTTGGTGTCGTGGCTGGACGTGGGAGGTGTCAGCGCCTGGGCCACTCCCGACGCGCGGAAGCTCACCGCCGACTGCCTCCGCAGCCATGCGGCTGAGCATGACGCCTCTGTGGTTCCCGGGCAGTTCGGCATCGGCGACTCAACGGCGTGGCTGTCGCTCAACGCCTTCGCGCGAAGTCTGCGGGCACCCGTCGCGTTGGCGGAAGAGTGCGGGATCAGCTTGCAGTCGCCGTACCTGGACGACGGCGTGATGCGCGCTTGCTGGTCCGTTCCGGCTTCGGTTCGCACGACTCCGGACCGGGCGAAGCCGCTACTGCGGTACGCCGTCGACGGGCTGGTGCCCGCGACGATCCTGGACCGGAGCACCAAAGGCGACTACACCGCGCTGTCCTACCGGGGGCTACGCGCCAACGTGGACGCGCTTGACGATCTGCTCAGTTCCTCCCGGCTGGGCGAACTCGGGTTGATCGACACCGACGCGGTCCGCGCCGAGCTGCACAAGGGCGCATCCGGGGTGTCAATCCGACTCGGCGCGTTCGACTCCGTGGTCGGCACCGAGTTGTGGTTGCAGTCCACATCCGACTCGCCGACCCCTACGCAGACAGGAGGCCAGAGTGCGTTATCGGCCTGAACGCGGCGTCAGCTCGGTGCCGATGCCGGACGGCGGCCTGGTGCTCCTCGCCGAGAAGTCGGGCAAGCTGTACCGGTGCAATCCGACCGCCGCCGCCATGTGGACAGCACTGCAAGCCAACGACGGGCAGCCGGACCCGGCGAGCAGGTCGGTTGCCGTCGAGTTCAAGGCACCGGCGGATCAAGTGCGGACTGATCTGGACCTGCTGCTTGACGACCTGCAACAGGCTGGCCTTGTGAGGGCAGAGCCGTGAGTACACCGACAGCGTTTCCTCGGCGTGTTCGTTCTCGGAGGCTGGCGACGGTTCCCGCTGGATGCGTGGCGTCGGCGGTCCGGTTGGCACTGGTCACGCTGAGGTTCGATCATGTGACGTCGGCGGTCCGTTGGCTGGCAGGCACGACTCGCCGACCAGCATCTCCCGAGGAGGTCCAGCACATACTCAACGCCATCGACGACGCCTCCCGGTGGGTACCGGGACGCCTGGCCTGCATGGAACGGTCGTTGACCGCCGTTGTTCTCCTGGCGCTCCGTCGCCGGGGTGTCACCTGGCACACCGGCATCCGCACACCGCCGCTGGCCGCTCACGCATGGCTCACCGACATCACGGGCGAGCCGATCGGCGAACCCCCGTCCGCATCGACCTACAGTCCCTTGCTCACCATCTCGGCACCGACCACTCACCCCGGAGCATGACGTGACAGACCTGATCGCGGCGGCTGCTACCGCCGTCGACTACACCGCATGGACGACCACCGAAAATGGTGACTTGATCCCGCAGATCACCACCGACACCACCATCCACACCATGCTCGGATTGCTCGACCTCGAACCTGGTATGCGGGTGATGGAGATCGGCACCGGGTCCGGGTACTCCGGTGCTCTGCTGTCCGAGATCGTCGGCCCCAACGGGCACGTGGTGTCCGTCGACATCGACCCGGCCCTGGTTGAGCGAGCCCGCGCCCGCCACGACGAGGCCGGCCACGGAAACATCGAGGTCCACGCTGCGGACGGGTTCGAGGGCTGGGCGGACTCGGCGCCATACGACCGGATCGTCGGGTGGGTCACTCCGCACGTCATCCCCAGCGCGTGGGCACGCCAGGCCCGCCAAGGCGCGGTGCTGGTGACCCCGGTGAAGATCGCGGACGTCGCCGGGACGAACGCCGTGGTCCGATGCACGCTCGACGACGAGATCAACGGCGGCGAACTGCACCCCGGCAGCTTCATCGAGATGGCACCCGACGTCATCACCAACTTCGGGCTCCCGATCCGCTACGTCGACGCGGTACGTCGACTCCCCGACTGCCCGTCGTGGTGGATCAGCGCCCACCAACTCCACGACCGGTCCTCGTCCGTTGCGGACAACCTGTTGGACTCCTTGAGCCGTGCTGACCTCGAACCCGGTTTCTTCGACCAGGGGGCCGACGGATGGCGTGCGTTCACCGCGTTCGTCCTCGCCTCGGCGACGGACGAAGCCGCCAGTGCTGGCGGTCCACTCGGTTGGGGGATCGGGGTGGCGACACCCGAGAGCGTCGCTGTCAGTCTCAGCAACGGCGGTCTGTTGTTCGCCGGGACCGACGACGCCCGGAACAGCCTGACCGACCTGCTCGCGCAATGGCGCAAAGACGGTGAGCCGGACTACACGAAGCTCACGCCGTCGTACTCCCACGGCGGCGACGGATGGACGGTCCGCCCAGAGGTAGCCACCCGCGTCTAGCCGCAACAACACGATGGGAACGGCGGGGCCGGACACGTTGTCCGACCCCGCCGTTCTGCTCTGCCAGGCAATGGCTTCCTGGGTGGGCGCGCACTCGGTGTGCGACTAGCCACCGCCTGGCAGCTTGCGGGCTCGATCGCGTTTCGCACAGTGATCGCAGAGCGGGCGATCGAGCTGTTGATCAACCAGTGCGACCGGAGCCCCACACAGCGCCCAGAGGATCGAGACGTTGTGGAACACCAGGACTGGCTGTGGTGCGGCGAGGACGACGTGCAGGCGTCTGGTGAAGAACCCCGGCAGCCAGACGACTCCCTCGCCTGTCATGACGTGCTGGGCTGCAGCTCGTCGAGCGAACCGGAGAACCCGGCCACGGTCCGCTGCTCGTGCGGGTACAGATCTGTCACGAGTTGGTCGATGACCCGCTTGGCCTTGCCGTGCTCGTACCAGATGATTCGACGGTCGCTTGCCGAGCCGGGGTCGTAGGCGGGGACGGGGTTGTCGCGGTCGAACAAAGTCGTGCATCCGGGTGGCGACAGCCGCGTCGAACGATCGAATGACAACCACGTCCAGCACGCCCCGGCCGAACCGATAGAGGTACATCCCATCGGCCCACCGCAACGCCAGGTTTGGCAGCGGCAAGCCACGAAAACCAAGTGCGTGCAACCGGTCGACTTGTTCCGCCACCGAGTCCTCAGCCCCCTCGATCGGGCACCTCATCGCACGGCCCTCCGTCCGGTCGTGGGATTCTCGGATGTGTTGCTCGGGCGTTCGAACAGGTTGGCCACAACCCTTGTCACGACCCACAGGGCCACAACCGCCGAAGCGGCGTACTGGATCCACATCACGGACGATCTCGACAGGGACAGCTCGACCATGTGGCACGAGCTGGTAGCCGCGCGCGAGGACGCGAGGTCACCGGCGGCTTGCTCGGTGAGGCTGGCCAGCCGTGCCCGGCCGCGTTCGGTCAACGTCAAGCGCAGCGAGCCCCAGCCGTTGCCGTGTTCGAGCTGGACGACCTCCAAGTGACGAAGTTCGAGCAGCAAGGGCACGGTCGTGTGCAGGTGGGCGGCGAGCAACCGTCCTCGGTCGAAGTAGTCGCCGTTCGGGCGGTCCAGGTGTAGCCGGTCCTGACTGGCGCGGCGCAGGACGTGCAACTGGGCCGCGCGGCTGTGCCCGATCTCGGCGAGGTTCATCTCAGACGATCCCGCCCAGCCGGGCGGCGACGTCTGCACAAGCTCCGCACACCTCACGTGTGGCCTTGTCGGACTCGTTCGAGTCCACATCGGCGAGGAGCTGGCCGCACACGGCGACTCGCCGAAGGCCATGGTCCGTTGTGGTCGTGTGCGGTGTGCCATCTCGGGTGTCCACCATGTGCACCAACGAGCGGCGGAACTCGCCGCGCGCCCAGATCATCGGTGGGACCAGGACCCTCATCTGCTCGTTCCCCTTCTGCGGTAGGTGGACCCGCACGACAGAGCGGGGGTGTCGTGCGGGTCCGTGCGGACGCGGGTGCGGCTGTTCCAGGGGTGTGCCGCGCGCTCTCCGCGTCCGCTGCGTTCACACGGCGGCCAGGAGCGCTTCCGATACGGCTCGATCAGGTCCGCGCCCGCCGTGTGGTGCTGGCGTCTCGATCACGTACTCCGTTGTGCGTTGCCAGCGGGTGGACACCCAGCGGGCAGGGCCGTGTCGGGTACGCCCCTGCCCGCCGGGCTGCTTGTGGTGCATTTCATGTCCGATCACTCCAGGTGAAGTGTTCGCAACGCCTTGCATGGATCAGCGAACCCCGATCGCGCGGCCGTCAACACTGGCCACCAGACATCCACGCCACATCCAGCGGTAACCGAGTGATGACTCACCGCGTCCGCAGCACATACGCTGGCCAGGTCGCCGACGGAGACACGAGGTGCCAGGTGAGCGGGTCGAGGCGCTATCCGCCAAACCGACGCTTGACGTGGGAACGGCTCCAACGAGGATGGAGCTATGAGGAGGTGTGCGAGCAGATCAAGGCCAGCATGGCCACGCACAACGATTCGGACACCGGCCTGATTCCGAACACGGTTCGACGTTGGGAGATCGGCGAGCGTTGGCCAGAGCCGCGATTCCGCAAGCACCTTGTTCTGATCTTCGGTAAGGCTGCGTCTGATCTGGGAATCCTCACACCAGACGAGCTAGCACTGCGCCCTGCCGACGAAGAACCGTTCGAACTCGCGAGGAGACTATTGGCAATGGTCAGTCCCACCACTGGAGATCCCGGATTCAGTCGCCACCTGTTCCTCCGGGGTCTGCTCGGCGCAAGCCTGCTTCCGGTGATCGCGCCGTTGGGCGCATCGGCCAGCACGGCGGATGTACTGGCCCACGCGATGACGAACGCGACTGGGCCGGACGCTCGCACGGTGGCTGCTTACGCCGAGATCAGCACACGCCAGCGCGAGCTGTACTGGACGGCACCCGCCCACGCGGTCTATGAGTCAGCTCTGTCTCACACACAGCTCGGAATTCAAATCTTGCGCGGCACCGGCAGCGATGAAATGCAACGAAGGCTCGCCGCAGCACTGGCCGAGTCCGCCCTGTTGTCTGCTCGAATCGCATTCTTCGACCTCCGCCAGGAGGCCGTGGCGCAACGTTGCTTCGACGTGGCGCGCGAGGCGACAGAACGCGCGGGAGATCACGCGCTGGCTGCGGCGGTCTTCGCGCACATGAGCTTCGTTCCGGGATTTAACGGAAACCGTGCGTCGGCGGAATCGCTGCTGCACGCGGCTCACGGACACGCGAGGTATGACGCTGGCCCCGGCATGCGTTCGTGGCTGCATTGCGTCGCGGCCGAGGTGACAGCTCGCACGGGTGACCCGGCCGCCAGTCTGAACCATGTGCGGCAGGCTCAGGACTCGCTCAGCACGTCAGGCACGGACCCGGTGTGGCTGGACTTCTACGACGAGTCGAGGCTGGCCGGATTCACCGGGTACAGCCAACTCCTCGCTGGCAAGCCCGCCGAAGCCGCCACCAGCTTGGAAACGGCACTGGACGGACTCGACTCGACGAACACGAAGCAGGCGGCCGTGGTGCTTTTCGATCTGGCTGTTGCTCATGCGGCCGAGGACGTCGAACGTGCAGCCTCATATGTGGGCCGCGCGTTCGACGCCCTCGAACACGACTGGTACGCCGCTGCGGCGGGACGTATTCCAAGGGTTGGCGCCGTGCTTCGCGGCACGCCCTACCTGGCAGAACTTCAGGAACGCGCGATGGCGATCCCGCCCAGTGGCGCTAGCTGACTAGCGCGTTGTGATCGCGAACGAGCTCTGGCAGCTCCGCAAGGCTCGTTAGCCGGAACAGGCAACGGCCCTCGACGATCTCGTCCCGCAGGATGTAGCCCCACGGCCCGCGCTTGATCATGGCCGTCGAGAGCCCGGCCTCTTGAGCGGGTCGGACGTCGTTGTCCAACCTGTCGCCGACGTAGAGGATGGCCCCGGCAGGACACCCGGCCTCTTCGATCACTCGCGCGAAGAACGCGGGCTCCGGCTTCTCGACTCCCCAACCATCGGACGTGCCGATGACGTCGACCGGGAACTCCATGCTCTTCAAGATCGCTTCTGCTCGGGCGGTCTGGTTTCCGGCCAAGCCAACCCGGACCCCCAACTCGCGCAACTCCTTCAAGCACGACCGAGCGTCGGGGTAGATGTTCTCCTCGGTGAAGCCCTCCGGCAGGCCAGCATCAGCGCGGCGCTGCCGTTCGACAGCGAGGTCGAAGCCGGGTTTGAAGTACTGAAATGTCTCCCGGTAGTCCTCTCCGCGCGCAATCACCGCGCCGAACACTGCCGAGAAAGTATGCCGGGGGACTCCGAGCCAATCAGCCCACGTTCCGTACTCGCGCGACTCCTCAACGATCGTCTCGCCGACGTCGAAGAACACGGCTTGAATGGCAGCCAACCGACACTCCACTCTCTTGGTTCCTAGCGGTTGCCAAGGAACTCTAGGGTCCGTAACACGAACGGTGTTTCCGGCCGTTGTTGTCAGTAGCTCTCAGCGGCCGGCCAGCGGTCACTGAAGGTGATCGAGAAGGCGTTTAGGGCGGGCTTCCACCGCATCGCCCACCGGGCCTGCCCGGCGCCCGTCGGATCCAGGCTCCTGGTGACCAGGTACAGACACTTCAACGCCGCCTGCTCCGTCGGGAAGTGCCCACGTGCCCGCACCGCACGACGATACCGCGCGTTCAACGACTCAATCGCGTTCGTGGAACACAACACGCGCCTGATCTCGACATCATAGTCCAAGAACGGAATGAACTCCTCCCACGCGTTGCGCCACAACCGAATCATCGCGCCATACCTACCACCCCACCTCTCCTCCAACTCGTCCAACGCGGCCGCCGCCGCGGCCGCATTCGGCGCCGTGTAGATCGGCTTCACGTCCCTCTTCACCGCGTCCCAGTCCCGCTTGGACGCCAGCCGGAACGTCTCCCGGAGCAAGTGGATCACGCAGGTCTGCACGATCGCGGCGGGCCACACGTTCCCGACCACCTCGGGCAGCCCCTTCAACCCGTCACACACCACGAAGAACACATCGCCCACGCCACGGTTCTTCGCCTTGACCGGCCCACAGCCCGAGCACGTCCTTACGGCCGTCCAGCGTGACACCGATGGCCGCGTAGACCGGCCGGTTCGCCACCTGCCCGTCCCGGATCTTCACGACGATCGCGTCGATGAAGATCGCCGCGTAGATCGAGTCCAGCGGCCGGGACTGCCACTCGCCCATCTCCCCGAGGACCTGGTCGGTGATCCGCGAGACCGTCTCCTTGGACACCGACGCGCCGTAGATCTCGGCGAAATGCGCCGAGATCTCACCCGTCGTCAAGCCCTTGGCATACAACGACAACACGATCTCGTCGACACTGCCCAACCGACGCTGCCGCTTGCGCACGATCACCGGCTCGAAGCTGCCCGCCCGATCCCGTGGCACCACGACCTCGACCTCGCCCACCGCGTCGGAGACCACCGTCTTCGTCCGGGTGCCGTTACGGACGTTCACGTCCACCCGACCGCGCTCGGCCCGGTGCTTCTCGTGCCCAAGGTGCTCGGTCATCTCCGCGTTGAGCGCGGCCTCAAGGACGGTCTTGGTCAACTGCTTGAGCAGCCCGTCCGGGCCGGTCAGCGCCAGCCCCCGCTCCCGGGCCTGCGCGACCATCGCGGCCACCAACTCCTCGTGCGGCGAGCCGGCATCGACGCCTTCTTGTCACTCGCTTGTGGACTCATAGCGTCCAGTGTCATCACACACCGTGCCCATCCCGCCGAACTCACGCCCGGCGTGTCGGGCCGAAACACCGTTACTGGGACAGTCCCAAGTGGACTCCCCCCAGGGTGGGTGGGGATTCTGGGTGGGCCTGGCGGTGGGCCTGCTCAGCCGGACAGGTCGCTCAGGTGTGGCAGGAGCAGGCTCAAAGCGCGGCCGCGGTGGGACAGGGTGTCCTTCTCCGCGGGTGCCAGTTCCGCAGACGTCCGGGTGTCACCCTCCGGGACGAAGATCGGGTCGTAGCCGAAACCGTGGTCACCACGCATCGCCCGCACGAGCGTGCCTCGCCATTCGCCGCGGTGGACGGATTCGGGGCCGGTGGGGTGGACCAGGGCGGCGGCGCACACGAAGGCCGCGCCGCGACGCTCGTCCGGGACGTCGGTGAGTTGGGCGAGCACCAGGTCGAGGTTGGCCTGGTCGTCGCCGTGTTTGCCTGACCAGCGGGCCGACAGCACGCCGGGCATGCCGTTGAGGGCGTCGATCGCCAGGCCGGAGTCGTCGGCGATGGACGGCAGGCCGGTGGCCGCGGCGGCGTCGCGGGCCTTGGCGAGCGCGTTCTCCTCGAAGGTGGCGCCGGTCTCGGGCGCGTCAGGAAAGGACGGTACGTCGTCGAGGCCGACGATCTCGATGCCCGCGACCCGCTCGGCCGCCAGGATGCGGCGCAGTTCGGCGAGCTTCTTCGCGTTGCGCGACGCCAGCAGGACGCGGGTCACTTGGTGCCCTTGGGTTCGGGCAACTGCTTGGGGAACGGCAGGGCCAGGGCTTCGGCCTGCAGCCGGTTGATCTCCGCGCAGCCGGCGAGCGCGAGGTCGATCATCCGGTCCAGCGTGGACCGGGCGAACGTCGCGCCCTCGCCGGTGCCCTGCACCTCGATCAGCGTGCCCGCGTCGGTGGCGACCACGTTCATGTCGACCTCGGCGCGCACGTCCTCCTCGTACGGCAGGTCGAGCCGCACGCGGCCGCCGACGACGCCGACGCTGACCGCGGCCACCGCGCACGACAGCGGGTTCGGGTCGGCGAGCTTGCCCGCCGCCGCGAGCCAGGTGACCGCGTCGGCCAGGGCGACGTACGCGCCGGTGATCGCGGCGGTACGGGTGCCGCCGTCGGCCTGGAGCACGTCGCAGTCGAGCTGGATGGTGTTCTCGCCGAGGGACCGCAGGTCGATGCACGCGCGCAGCGAGCGGCCGATGAGCCTGCTGATCTCGTGCGTGCGCCCGCCGATGCGGCCCTTCACCGACTCGCGGTCGCCGCGGGTGTTGGTCGCCGACGGGAGCATCGCGTACTCGGCGGTGACCCAGCCGAGGCCGGACCCCTTGCGCCACCGCGGCACGCCGTCGGTGACGCTGGCCGCGCACAACACCCTGGTGCGCCCGAACTCCACCAGCACCGAGCCCGCGGGCCAGTCCTGGTAGCCGCGGGTGAGCTTGATGTCCCTGAGTTGGTCGTCGTTCCTGCCATCGCTGCGTGCCACGGGCGCAAGCCTAGATGTGGCCTAGATGTCGTACACAGCGCCCTGTTCGACGCGCACCACGTCGCCGGTGTAGGCCGCGCGGACCTCGGCGAGCACGGCGTCGGCGTCCGTCCACGGTGGAATGTGGGTGACCAGCACGCGGCCCGCGCCCGCCGCCGCCGCGACCTCGCCCGCGTCCCGGCCGGAGAGGTGCAGGTCGGGCACGCGGTCCGCGGCGTGCGTCCACGACGCCTCGGTGAGCAGCACGTCGACGCCCTCGACCAGGTCGGTGAGCGCGGCGCAGACCCCGGTGTCGCCGGTGTAGGCGAGCGTGCGACCGCCGTGGCCGATGCGGAAGCTGTAGGACTCGCACGGGTGCGCGGCGGGCGCGGCGACGACCTCGAACGGTCCGATGTGGACTTTGCCGGGGCGCAGCGCCGCGAAGTCGTACACATCGGACAGATCGGTGGCCGCGCGGTCGGCCTCGTCGGTGGCGTACGCGGCGGCGAACCGGGTCGGCGCCGCGACCGGCGCGTACACCGGCAACCGGCGCCGGTGTGGCGCCGCGGGGTGGTAGCGGCGCAGCACGGTCAGCGAGGCGACGTCGGCGCAGTGGTCGGCGTGCAGGTGGGAGAACAGCAGCGCGTCGAGGTCGAACGGGTCGCGCACGGCCTGCAGCGCGGCGAAGGTGCCGGGGCCGAGTTCGATGGCGAGCAGGAAGCCGTCTGCCTCCAGCAGGTAACCGGACGCGGGGGCGTGTGGGCCGGGAATGCTCCCGGAACAGCCGAGGACGGTCAGCAGCACGCCCACAAGCGTGTCACAACGACCGGCCGAACACGATCACCATCGATCCAACGGCGCGAAGCTCGCCAGCTCCGGGCCGAGGAACCGGCGCGCCAGTCGGTGGAAGGGCTCCGCGGGCCCGGTGGCGCCGAACTCGTGTCGGGGGTCGCCCGTGTCCTCGGCGAACAGGTCGCCCTCGGCGAGCACGCGGAAGACGTCCTTGGCGCATTCCTCGGCGCTGGACACGAGCGTGACCTGCGGCCCCATCGCGACCTGCACAAGGCCGGTGAGCAGCGGATAGTGCGTGCAGCCGAGCACGAGTGTGTCGACGTCGGCCTGCTGCAGCGGCTCCAGGTAGGTCTGCGCGAGGCCGAGGAGCTGCCTGCCCGAGGTCACGCCGCGCTCGACGAAGTCGACGAACCGCGGACATGCGGAGCTGGTCACGGTGACGTCGGGGGCGGCGGCGAACGCGTCGTCGTAGGCGCGGGAGCGGACGGTGCCCGCGGTGCCGATCACCCCGATCCGGCCCGACCTGGTGGCCGCGACGGCCCGGCGCACGGCGGGCACCACGACCTCGACCACGGGGATGTCGTAGCGCTCCCGCGCGTCCCGCAGACAGGCCGCCGACGCGGTGTTGCAGGCCATCACCAGCAGTTTCACCCCACCCGCGACCAATTCGTCGGCGACGGCGAGCGCGTGCGCCCGCACCTGCGCGATCGGCAGCGGGCCGTACGGGCCGTTGGCGGTGTCGCCGACGTAGCGCAGCCGCTCGTGCGGGAGCTGGTCGAGAATGGCCCGGGCGACGGTCAACCCGCCGACGCCGGAGTCGAATATCCCGATCGGGGCGCTCACCCGGCGAAGCTGCTCGGCGGTGCCTGCTTGGCCGTGCTCTTGGTCGCCGCGGCCGCGAGCCAGGCGGCCAACACGCCGCCGAGCGCGCCGAACAGGTGGCCCTGCCAGGAGATCCGCGGGTCGCCGGGGAGCACACCGAAGAGCATGGTGCCCCAGTAGAGCAGCAGCACCGCGGCGAGTCCGAGCTGCAGGACGCTGCGGTTGAAGATGCCGCGCACCAGCAGGAACGCGAGCCAGCCGAAACACAGCCCGGACGCGCCGACGGTCACCGTGCCGCCGTCGCCGGTGAGCCACACGCCGATGCCGCTGACCAGCCAGATCGTCGCGGTCACCGCGACCCACTGGCCGAGCCCGTTGGCCATCGCGAGGAAGGCGAAGACCAACAGCGGCAGGGTGTTGCCGATCAGGTGCGGCCAGCCGCCGTGCAGCAGCGGCGCCCACAGGATGCCGTCGAGCCCGGACACGCTGCGCGCGATGATCCCGTTCTGGTCGAGATCGGCCGGGAGCAGCATGTCGACGAACTCGACCAGGTAGAGCAGGACGGTGAAGCCGCCGACCACGATCGCGGCCTGCGCCGGACTCGGCGGCAGCACGCGGCCTGCGGCGGTCTTGTCGGGCGAGGTGGTCACAGTGTCGAGGCTACGTGCTCGCGGGCGGCCCGGGGATCAGGTGAAACCCTGATGTCGCCCCTTATTCGGCCGCGAGCCGGACAAGCGCGACGAACGCGCCCCTGCCCACCAGCAAGGCCCCGCCGGCAGGCTGCTTGCTGTCCCGAACGGCCCCCCACGTCACCCCATCAGTGGCCAACTCGACACACGACGAGTTGGCGACCGTCTTGGAACTCTTCCGCCATCTCGCTTCTGCAAGGTTGTTCCCGATCATCACCTATCCCTCTCGTCGGGAGCGTTGCGCGATCTTGGATTGGGCATGGCGAATCATATCCACGGACGCGACGGCGCCCAGCGCCGTCTCCCACACTTGATCATAGATTCGTTGGACGCGAGCCACTTCTTCAGGATCGTCCCGCAGCACGAAGAACAGGGGGTTCTCGGAGTGGACCACTTCGGACTCAGGTCCGCCATCAGGGCCGGAGAACGCCAGAATCGTGAAACTGCAGTTGACGAGCGGATGCCCGCCTGCGGTAAACGGCCACATCCGAACCTCCACGTTGGCCGCACCTTCGGCGAGTTCCGCAAGGTACTGAAGTTGATCACTCAACACCCTCGGACCACCGATCTCGGTGGACAAGACGGATTCGGCCATGATGACGCGCAGCACCAACGGGTTGTCAGCGATCAGCCGCTGCTGGCGCTCCATGCGTAGTCGCAGGAACTTGTCCCGATCTACGGCTTCGATGAGTTCACCGGCGCTGTCAATCAAGGCGTGGGCATAGTCCTTGGTTTGCAGTAATCCGTGCACGAGGTCGCTCTGAACGCACCTCAATTCGGCAGCTTCGTTCTCCAGGTCCAGGTATTCGGCGAAGTTCTGCGACACGAAGTCGTAGTACGGGCGTCGGAGTACGCCACGACGACGGCGCTGTTTGGCGGCCTCGATCATCTCCGCCACCACGGCAGGCGGGGCGCCGTACAACTCCAGTGCCGCCTTGACTCGCAGCGGTTCCGCGCTCTGGCCGGTCTCCATGCGCGAGACCGTGCCCGCGCCGCACAGCAACTCCTCGGCCGCGCGTTCGACCGAGTAGCCAGCGCGTTCGCGCCAGCGCCGCAACGCGCGGGACAGGCGCCTGCTCTGGACCGGGCTGACCGTGCCGCTCAAAACGCACCTCCTGTTACATCGGGACATCAGTCTGTCGTAGCGGTATGTGATCACACACGTCGCCCAATTGGGCGACACGCAAAACGGAAGGCTTCCATCTATAGTTCATGCCATGTACGCCAACCTGAGCACCAACACCTGGGTGACCATCCGCGATGACTGTCCGATCACCTGCGATGTCAACGGCAGCGGCGAAGCGGACTTCACCTGCGGCACCCCACCGGACTGCTTCGAGTTCACCATCGAGGCCGAAGCGCTCCGCCAGTTCGCCGCACTGGCCTCCGAAGCCCTCAGCGACATGGACGCCAGATTCGCCCAAGAGGAAGCCGAACGCACCCACTGTCCACAGTAGATTCCATCGACCACGATCTGTGGCCGCTGAAGGCCAAGTGCGGTAGTTGCCATGAGGATGGAAACTGCAGCAACAGTGGCTCGGACGGCAACGAGAACACCGAAACCCGCAAGAAGTAGGACGGGAGCATGCCGTGGCCTGGGATGACCTGCCGCAGCCGGTCCGAGATGTGGTCGAGCAGCACTTCGGCCCGGTGGCGGGTGCCGACGAGATCGTAGCCGGAGGCAACAGCGACATCGCCTGCGTGCTGCGGCTCGACTCCGGCCGATCGGTGTTCCTCAAAGGCGTGGCGGGTGTCAGCCGCCGGATGCGGTGGCTGCGCAACGAGATCGCCTGCGGGCAGGTCGCCGCCGGTGTCGCACCGCGGGTGCTGTTCCACGCCGACATCGACGCCGCCGAAGCGGGCGAGAACTGGTTGCTGGTGGCGTACGAGCACGTGCCCGGACGCCCGGCCAGTCTCGCCCCTGGCTCACCGGACCTGCCGCTGATCGCCGCGACGATCGAGCGGATCAGCGCCATGCCCGCGCCCGGCATGACCGCGCTGCGCGAGCGTTGGGCACCAACAGACTGGTGGACGCGGCTGGCGCCCGAGACAGTCGTGGGCTGGGACGTCGAGGAGATGACCCGGCTGGCCGCGCTCGTACCCGACCTTGTCGACGGCGACCGACTACTGCACACCGACCTGCACGGCGACCAGTTCATCATCGGCGACACCGGCAGCGTGCACGTGATCGACTGGGGGTTCCCGGGCGCGGGCGCGCCCTGGGTCGACACCGCGTTCATGATCCTCCGGCTCATCGAGGCCGGGCACCGGCCCGAGACCGCCGAATCCTGGGCGCGGGCGCGGTCGAGTTTCGCCGATATCCAGGATGAGGGGCTGACCGCGTTCGCTGTCTACGTCGCCGGGTTCTGGAGCCACCTTGCCGCCACTGGCGGCTCCGGTTCGCCGCACCGGGCCCGGCTGGCCCGTGGCTACGCCGCGTGGCGGCTACGGCGGACGCTGGTCACGGTCATCTGAAGTCCGGGCCGCGAACGGAGATCAGTGACTCCGCACCGCCATCGTCCACCAGGCCGAGGGCGAGGTCCACGGCCAGCTCCGCGTGCAGGCGCGTGGTCGGGAACACCGGGACCGGGCTGTCCGCCTGGCCGATCAGCAGTTCGATCTCCGTGCACCCGAGGATCACCCCCTGCGCCCCCCGCTCGATCAGCCGGGCCATCACCGCGCGGTAAGCCTGGCGGGAGTCCTCGCGGACTACGCCGAGGACCAGTTCCTCGTAGATGATCCGGTGGACGACCGCCCGGTCCTCGGCCTCCGGCACCAGCACGTCGAGGCCGTGGCGGGCGAGGCGGCCGGTGTAGAAGTCCTGTTCCATGGTGAACGCCGTGCCGAGCAGGCCGACCCTGGTCAGACCGGCGCCGCGGACGGCGGCGGCTGTGGTGTCGGCGATGTGCAGGATCGGGACACCGAGGTCGTCGGCGACCTTGTGCATGGTGTTGGTGCACAGCACGATGATCTCCGCGCCCGCGCGGACCAGCGCCCGCGCGGCGTCGCGCAGGACGGCGGCTGCCTCGGTCCAGTGGCCTGCCGCCTGCATGCGCTCGATCGCGGCGAAGTCCACCGAATAGAGCACGCAGTGCGCAGAGTGCAGGCCGCCGAGCCGGTCGCGGACGCGTTCGTTGACGATCCGGTAGTACTCGATGGACGACTCCCAGCTCATGCCGCCCAGCAGTCCGATCACCTTCATGACCCTGATGCTCCCCCACCGACCGCCCGCGCGGGATGATTCGGGCATGGACGTGGCGGTGCGGGCGACGGCGGGGCTCGGCGAAGGGCCGACCTGGGACGTGCGCACCCGCACGCTGGTCTGGGTCGACGTCTTCGGCTGCGCGGTGCACCGATACGACCCCGCGTCCGACGCGGACGAGACACTCGTGCTGCCCCAGCACGTTGGCGCCGCCAAGCCGCGCGCGGCAGGCGGGCTGGTGGCGAACCTGCGCGACGGCATCGCCCTGCTCGACCTCGACGGCACCCGGCGCTGGCTCGTCTACTGGGCCCGCGACGGCTACCGGGGCAACGACGCCGGGGTGGACCCGGCGGGCAGGCTGTGGGCGGGCACCACCGGCTACGGGTCGACCCCGTCGGCGGGCTGGCTGGCGCGGATCGAGCCCACGGGCGCCGCACGCGTGGTGCTCGACGACGTGGCGGTGAGCAACGGGCTCGGCTGGAGCCCGGACGGCACCCGGCTGTACTTTGTGGACTCGCCGACCGGGCGGATCGACGTGTTCGACTACGACCTCGACTCCGGGGACGCGGTCGGGCGGCGCCCGCTGTGCGCGGTGGACGGGCCGGGCTCACCGGACGGGCTGTGCGTCGACGCGGACGGGTGCGTGTGGGTGGCGGTGTGGGACGGCGGCGCGGTCCGCCGGTACACCCCGGACGGCGCCCTGGACCGGGAGTTGGCCCTGCCGGTGTCGCGGCCCACGGCGTGCTGCTTCGGCGGACCGGACCTGACCGACCTCTACGTCACCACGGCTCGCCGCGGGCTGGGCACCGAGGAGCCGCTCGCGGGCTCCGTGCTGGTCTTCCCCGACGCGGGCGCGGGTCACCCGACGACGGTGTTCGCGGGCTAGCGAAGGGCGCGGTCCAGGCGAACCAGGGACTCCTCCATGCGCCGGGTGATGTCGCGGGTGCCGAACACCTTCATCGCGAGCCCGCGCAGCCGGTCGGCAGGCTGCTGCACCGCGCGCAGCTTCACGATGGTGCCGTCGCCGTCCGGCTCGACCTCGATGCGGAACACCGACGAGGACGCGAACACCGGCGCGGGCTTGCCGTCGAGGCGTTCGGCGGTGTGCTTCCAGGCGATCGAGCGACCCGGCGTGAACTCGATGACCTCCTGGTCGATCTCCGAGCTGCGCTTGCCCCAGCGGCCGTGCTGCCTGCGCTTCTGCCCGACGCCGTCGCCGGAGAGGACGTCGGTGCGCTCGGCGAAGCTGAACCAGTCCGGGGCCCGGCCCGCGTCGGACACGACCGCCCAGACCTCAGCCGAGGGGGCGGCGACCCTGGCGGCGCGCTCGATCTCGATCACGCGGCCAATCTACGCCCAGAGGTGCCCGTCCAGGCGCTCGGACGCCTCGTCGAGGGAGCCGCTGTAGGCGCCGGTCGACAGGTATTTCCAGCCGCCGTCGCAGACGACGAACACCACGTCGGCGGACTCGCCGGTGCCCGCGACCTTCTCCGCCACGGCCAGCGCGGCGTGCAGGATCGCGCCGGTCGAGATGCCCGCGAAGATGCCCTCGACCTCCAGGAGCTGCCGGGTGCGGCGCAGCGCGTCGTACGAGCCGACCGAGTAGCGGCCGGTGAGCACGGCCGGGTCGTACAGCTCCGGCACGAACCCCTCGTCGAGGTTGCGCAGGCCGTAGACCAGCTCGCCGTAGCGCGGCTCGGCGGCGATGATCTGCACGTCGGGCTTGCGCTCGCGCAGGAACCGGCCGACGCCGACGAGCGTGCCCGTGGTGCCCAGGCCCGCCACGAAGTGGGTGATCGAGGGCAGGTCGCGCAGGATCTCCGGGCCGGTGCCCTCGTAGTGCGCGCGGGCGTTGTCGACGTTGCCGTACTGGTAGAGCATCACCCATTCGGGGTGCTGCGCGGACAGTTCCTTGGCCCGCCGGACAGCCTCGTTGGAGCCGCCCGCTGCCGGGGAGAACACGATCCGCGCGCCGTACGCCTGCAGGAGCTGCTTGCGCTCCTCGGAGGTGTTCTCCGGCATCACGCAGACCAGGCCGTAGCCCCTGAGCTTGGCGACCATGGCGAGCGCGATGCCGGTGTTGCCCGAGGTGGGCTCCAGGATGGTGGCGCCCGGCGTCAGCCGCCCGTCCCGCTCGGCGGTCTCGATCATGGCCAGCGCGGGCCGGTCCTTGATGGAGCCCGTCGGGTTGCGGTCCTCCAGCTTGGCCCACAGCCGGACGTCGTCGGACGGCGACAGCCTCGGCAGCCCCACCAGCGGGGTGTCGCCGAGCGCGTCGATGAGCGAGTCGTACCGAGCCACGGGACCCTCCGGGTGCTAGCGGGCGCCGCCCGCGACGGCGGGCAGGATGGTGACGTTGTCGCCGTCGGCGACCGCGGCGTCCAAGCCGCCCGCGAACCGGACGTCCTCGTCGTTGACGTAGATGTTGACGAACCGGTGCAGCGTGCCGTCCTTGACCAGGCGGGCCTTGATGCCGCCGTGGTTGGCGTCGAGGTCGTCGATGACCTCGGCCACGGTGCCGCCCGCGGCGGGCACGGACTTCTCGCCGCCGGTGTGCGTGCGCAGGATGGTCGGGATGGAGACGGTGACGGCCATGGTGGAACCTCCGGGTTTGCCTGTTCTCTAGGAGATGACGCGCGGGACGGCGGTCGGTATTCCGCGTCCGCGGAAGCTCACTTATGCGCCGGGCTCGGGCACGTCGTCCGGGCCGGTGTGGGCGAACCGGTAGGACTCGACAACCTCGACGGGCTCCTCGGTGACGACGCCGTCGACAATCCGGTACGAGCGCAGCTCGTGCTGGTGCGGATCGCGGGTGGAGACGAGGACGTAGTGCGCGTCCGGCTCCGCGGCGTAGGACACGTCGGTTCGCGACGGGTATGCCTCCGTCGCCGTGTGCGAGTGGTAGATCACCACGGGCACCTCGTCGTTGGCGCCCATCTCCCGGTACAGCTTGAGCAGATCGGCCGAGTCGAACTCGTAGAACGTCGGCGACCTGGCCGCGTTGAGCATCGGGATGAACCGCTCCGGGCGGTCGGCACCCTCGGGACCGGCGATCACGCCGCACGCCTCGTCCGGGTGATCGCGGCGAGCATGGGCGACCATGGCGTCCACGAGTTCTCGACGGATGTGCAACACACTTCCCATCCTACTGGGTGGGTACCCCGCTCCCAATCCGTGAGAGACGACCGATCGGTAACACGATCAACTCGACGGCGACGTCTCGGGTGTGACGGACATCGTGCTGCTGATCGTGGGTGCCGTCCTGGGCAGCGTGTTCGGCCTGGTCTGCGCCGTGTTCTACCAGGACAGGTGGAAGGCGCGGGTGGCCCGCCGCAAACACCTCCGGCTCGCCAACGCCGTCGCGCGGATGCACCCCGAGCCGTCGGGCCCGGTGCACATCGCGGGGAAGGCCACGACGGTCCACCTGCTCGAAGGCGACGGCAACCTCGTCCTGGACGCCCGGAACATCACCATCCGGCTGCGCCCCGACGCGGTCGACCTGCCCGACGCCGTCGCGGCCTGTCGAGACCGCGTGGTGGCGGAGGTGCGGGCGGAGGCGGGCGCGGGTGTCGCGTCGACCTGGAACAGCGACTCCCTGGTCGCGCTGTGCGGCTACCGGATCGGCCGGTCCGGCGGGCACGAGGCGTCCAGCCTCGACCTCGACGTGGCGCCTGCGGACTACGCGACGTTCGCCGCGACGGTGCTGGGCCTGGACCGGGAGTTCGACCGGCCGGACGGCGCGGGCAACGCGGTTCGGACCACGCTCCGCCGAGACTTCCTGGCGACTGACGGCCACCACACTGTGGCGCGGCCGCTGCCGTTCCTGGCGAACGGGGTGGGCGTCGCCCTCGTCGGGTTCACCGACGACGACAGACTCCTGCTGACCCGCCGCCGCCCGAGCACCCGGGCTCGACCGGGCGAGCGCGACGTCAGCGTCGTCGAGGGGATGCACACCCTGCTGGACCGCAAGGTCGGCGGCACGCTCAGCGCGTACACCACGGCGGTCCGCGGCTGCCGGGAGGAACTGGGCGTCGACATCGCCGAGGAGGACGTGCGGCTGCTGGGTTTCGCCGTGGACATGACGTACTACCAGTGGAACTTCCTCGGTCTGGTCGACCTGCGCCGAAGTGCGGGCGAGGTGCTCGAAGCGCAGCTTCTGCACGCCAAGGACCGTTGGGAGTCGCGGCTCGAACCGGTGCCGATCGACCCGGTGGCGGTGTTCACCAGGATTCGGGCGGACGGGATCTGGGACCTCGGGCTGGTCGCGGCCTACCTCGCGCTGTGCTTCCGGTGCGGGCCGAATCCGGTCCGGCGGGCGGCCGAGCAGGTTTTCGGCGGCAAGCCGGACCGTCCACTGTGGCGGGCATAGCCGCGGAATTGTCGGTGGCAGGTTCTACGGTGTCGGTCATGGCGTATGTATTCCAAGTGACGATCGACTCGGCTCAGCCGCATGTGCTGGCCGACTGGTGGGCCGATGCCCTGGGGTGGGCGGTGGAACCGAGCGACGAGGCGTTCATCGGCGAGATGCTCGCGCAGGGCCACGCGACCGAGGACGACACGACGACCCACAACGGCACGCTGGTGTGGAAGGAGGGCGCAGCCATCGTGCATCCCGGTGGCACGGACCGTGCCCCGCGGGTCCTCTTCCAGCTCGTGCCGGAGCCCAAGTCGGTCAAGAACCGGGTCCATCTCGACATCCGCATCGGCTCCGACGGCGTCGACGCGGTGGTCGAGCGGCTGGTTGCCAGTGGGGCAACGTTCCGGCACAACGGCAGGCAGGGGCCCCACACGTGGGTCACCCTCGACGACCCGGAGGGCAATGAACTCTGCATATCGCAATGAGCACGGCGCGGACCTTCTCGGCTGGCACCCGTGGTGCCTGCACTCGGGGGCGTAGTCGGGCTGGGGAGCACCTCGCCACCGGAAGCGGTGAACCGCCGCGGCGTCACCCCGCGCTAGCAGCCCAGACGTCCCGGTAAGAGCGTAGGTCGCCAACGGTGTCGGCGGCGAGGACGCCGTGCGCGACCGCGCGGGCGAAGACGTCGGCGGCGGCCGCGCAGAGGGCGTCCAGCGCGGCGGGCCCCTCGACCGGGTGGGCGCCGGTTGCGACGGCGAACACGGTGTCGCCGTCGAACAGGGAGTGGGCGGGGCGCACCGCGCGGACCAGGCCGTCCTGGGCGGCCATGGCGATCCGGCGGCACGCGGCCTTGTCCAGCGCGGCGTCGACGGCGACCACGCCGATCGTGGTGTTCAGGTCGGACGGGACTGGCACCGTCAGGGTGGCCGGGCGGCCGGGGGTGGCCGGGAACTCGCCAGGGCGGCCCAGGTCCGCGGCCCACAATGCGCCGGTGGCCAGGTCCACGGCTTCGCCGCGGGCGTTGACTGCGGCCAGCGCGCCGACCGTGTACGCGCCGACCCGGGCGCTGGCGGTGCCGATGCCGCCCTTGAGCGAGCCCGCGCGGGCACCCGCCCCGGCGCCGACCGTGCCCTGCGCGACCGGCCCGGACGACGCGGCGGCGCAGGCGGCGGCGCCGAAGGCCGCGTCCGGCCGGTTGCCCCAGGCGCCGCGCGGCAGGTCGAACAGGACCGCGGCGGGGACGATCGGCACGACCTCGTGCGGTTCGGTGCCCACCGGGAACCCGCGGCCGCGCTCGCCGAGCCAGCGCAGCACCCCGTCGGCGGCGGCCAGGCCGTAGGCGCTGCCGCCGGACAGACACACCGCGTCGACCCGGCGGACCAGGTTCTCCGGCGCGAGCAGGTCGGTCTCCCGGGTGCCGGGCGCGCCGCCGCGACAGTCGACGCCGCCGACCGTGCCCTCGGGCAGCAGCACGACGGTCGTCCCGGTGGCCCAGCCGTCGCCGACGCGATGGTGATGGCCGACGAGAACCCCTGGCACATCGGTGATGGCGTTGCGCGTCACACCGACGCTCCGGTGGCCCAGCCGTGGTGGTCCGCCGCCGCAACATCGGTGCAGGTGTTGCGCGTCATTCGCTGGACAGGGCCTGGATCAGGGACTCCTGCACCCAGGTCAGCCAGTGGTAGACGGCCAGGTGCGGGCTGCGCGGGTCGTCGTCGGGCAGTTCGTCCGGCATCTCGTCGGAGACCTCGATCGCCGTGCCCAGCGCGAGGCGCACGTCGTTGAGGGCGGAGAGCCAGGCGTCGGCCTGTTCCAGGGAGAGGCGGATGCCGCCGCCGAACATCGGGCAGGTCTCCAGGACCACGGCCGCGACGCCGGTCTTGAGGTCGAGCAGGGTCGGCTCGTGCAGCGAGCGCAGCACCGCCGCCGAATCCAGGTCTTCCTTGGTCGGGTTGTCCTCGTCGAGCCGGTGGAAATCAGGGAGCAGGCGGGACAGGATCGGGTCGTCCGGCGAGGTGGACGGGCCGGTGCGGATGCCGGTCAGCTCGGCAAGTTCGTCCTGCGGGGTCTCCTCGATGCGCGCCTTGAGCATGTCGTCGATCTGGGACACCAGGCCGCGCAGGACAGCCGCCTCCTGCTTGTCGATGTCAGCCTGGACCTTGTCGCCCTTGCGCTTCCACGGCTTCACGACGAGTGCTCCATCGTCGCCCACAGACCCGCGCCGTGCAGCTTGGCCACGTCGCCCTCGACCTTCTCCCTGGTGCCCGACGAGACGATCGCCTTGCCCTCGTGGTGCACGTCGAGCATGAGTTTGGTGGCCTGGTCGCGGCTGTAGCCGAACAGCTTCTGGAACACGTAGGTCACATACGACATCAGGTTGACCGGGTCGTTCCAGACGACCGTCTGCCACGGTCTGTCCGCGGCCACCACTTCGGCGCCCGCGGGCGTGGCCTCGGTCTGTTCCATGTCGACGGCTGCGGTCATGGGGTCAATGGTGACATGACCGGTTTGGACCGGTCCGGCGGATCTTCATTCGATCGGAGTACGACTAGGCCGATCGTGCCCTGGCGCGGGCTGGGTGTGCCAATAGGCTCACCGACCATGGCCGTGAGCATGTCGAGCACCGCGCTGCTGACCGATCACTACGAGCTGACCATGCTGGCCGCCGCGCTCGCCGACGGCACCGGCGACCGGCGGTGCGTGTTCGAGACCTTCGCCCGCAGGCTGCCCGACGGGCGGCGCTACGGGGTCGTCGGCGGCACCCAGCGGGTCATCGACGCCATCGCGGCGTTCCGGTTCGGCGACGCCGAGCTGCGCCACCTGCGGGAGACCGCGGTCGTCGACGAGGCGACGCTCGCCTGGCTGGCCGACTACCGGTTCCGCGGCGACGCCGACGGCTACCCCGAGGGCGAGCTGTACTTCCCCGGCTCCCCCGTGCTGACCGTGCACGGCACGTTCGCCGACGCGGTGGTGCTGGAGACGCTGGTGCTGTCGATCCTCAACCACGACAGCGCGATCGTCTCCGCGGGCGCGCGGATGGCGAGCGCGGCCAACGGCAGGCCGATCATCGAGATGGGCTCGCGGCGCACGCACGAGCGGGCCGCGGTGGCCGCCGCCCGCGCCGCCTACCTGGCCGGGTTCACCACCACGTCGAATCTGGAGGCGGGCCGCACGTACGCGATCCCCACCGCGGGCACCTGCGCGCACGCGTTCACCCTGCTGCACGACAGCGAGCGGGCCGCGTTCGAGGCGCAGATCGCCGCGCTCGGCACCGCGACGACGCTGCTGGTCGACACCTACGACATCACCCAGGGCATCGAGACCGCGGTCGAGGTGGCGGGCACCGGACTGGGCGCGGTCAGAATCGACTCCGGCGACGTCGGCGTGCTCGCCCGCCAGGCCCGCGAGCAGCTCGACAAGCTCGGCGCGCGCGAGACCCGGATCGTCGTCTCCGGCGACCTGGACGAGTACGCCATCGCCGCGCTGCGCGCCGAGCCGGTCGACGCCTACGGGGTGGGCACGTCGCTGGTCACCGGATCGGGCGCGCCGACCGCGGGCATGGTCTACAAGCTGGTCGAGGTCGACGGCCGCCCGGTGGCCAAACGCAGCTCGCACAAGGAGTCGCGCGGGGGCCGGAAGCTGGCCCTGCGCACGCACAAACCGACCGGCACCGCGCTGGAGGAAGTGATCTACCTCGCGGCGGGCACCGAGCCCGCGGTGGGCGAGCACGACCGGCGGCTGCAGATCCCGCTGCTGCGCGACGGCGAGCCGGTGGCCGGGCTGCCCACGGCGCAGGAGTGCAGGCAGCGGGTCCGCCAGGGCCTGGTGAGCCTGCCGTGGGAGGGGCTCAAGCTGTCCGCGGGCGACCCCGCGATCCCGACCGTCTACGTGAGTTAGGAGTCCCATGACCGACAAGACCGCGCTGATCGTCGTGGACGTGCAGAACGACTTCTGCGAGGGCGGCTCGCTCGCGGTCGCGGGCGGCGCCGAGGTGGCCGCGGCCGTCAGCGCGCACATCGCGGCGGCGAACTACGACCACGTCGTGGCCACCCGCGACTACCACATCGACCCGGGCGCGCACTTCAGCGAGACACCCGATTTCGTGGACACCTGGCCGGTGCACTGCGTCGTGGGCACGGCGGGCTCGTCGTTCCACTCGGAGCTGGACGTCGCCGCGATCGAGGCCGTGTTCTCCAAGGGCGCCTACGCGGCGGCGTACTCGGGCTTCGAGGGCGCGGGCCCGGGCGGGCGCTCACTCACCGAGTGGCTGCGCGCGCACGGGGTGGGCAAGGTCGACGTCGTGGGCATCGCGACCGACCACTGCGTGCGGGCCACCGCGCTGGACGCGGCCCGCGACGGATTCGTCACCACCGTGCTGCTCGACCTCACCGCGGGCGTCGCCGCGACCACCGTCGACACGGCACTGGACCGACTGCGCGTCGCCGACGTGACCCTCGTCGGCACACCCAAGGTGGGGTAGGCACCAACGGCACGTCGTTGTCGGCGCCACCTCGGCCCGGTTGATCGGGCCCGGCAAGGACATCGCACACGAGAGCAGCACAAGCCCGCGTACCCGGGCAATCGACCTTGCCTGCGCCCTGACCCACCCGGGCAGCCCCCGCCCTTCCCTTGGGGGGTCAGCCCTGCTCCAGTCTATCGGTGGTGGCGGGTTGTGGGGGTGCGGCGCGAAAGCTGTGGATGGATCGGCGGGGTGTGGACAAGTCGGGTCGCGGGTCGACGTCGTTCGACTCACTGTCCACTGTGGATTCCCCGGCGCGCCGGGGTGACCTCGGGCCGCGCTGACGGACCCCACCGGTACCGTCTGCGCTGTGTCCGACTCCCTGCCCCCGCTGCGCGAGCTGCTCGACACCGCGGTCACCGCGGTGGGCGGCGCCGAGCGGGCGGGGCAGGTCGAGATGGCCGAGGCGGTGGACGCGGCCATTCGCACGGGCGACCACCTCGCCGTCCAGGCGGGCACGGGCACCGGGAAGTCGCTGGCCTACCTGGTGCCGTCGGTGCGGCACGCGGTGGCGAAGGGCACCACGGTGGTCATCTCCACGGCCACCATCGCGCTCCAGCGTCAGCTCGTCGACCGCGATCTGCCGCGGCTGGCGAAGTCGCTGGCCAAGTCGCTGCGCCGGACACCGACGTTCGCCATTCTCAAGGGCAGGCGCAACTACCTGTGCCTGCACCGGCTCGACGGCGGCCCGCAGGACGAGCCAGAGGACCAGGCGCTGTTCGACCCGTTCGCGATCTCCCGGCTTGGCCGCGAGGTCACCCGACTGCGTGAGTGGGCAGGCGACACCGAGTCAGGCGACCGCGACGAACTGGTGCCCGGCGTGTCCGAGCAGGCGTGGCGGCAGGTGTCGGTGTCCGCGCGCGAGTGCCTGGGCGCGTCGCGCTGTCCGATGGGCACCGACTGCTTCGCCGAGCGCGCCCGCGCCGAGGCAGGCCGGGCGGACATCGTAGTCACCAACCACGCGCTGCTGGCCATCGACGCCCTGCAGGGCTACCAGGTGCTGCCCGAGCACGACGTGGTGATCGTCGACGAGGCGCACGACCTGGTCGACCGGGTCACCTCCGTGGCCACGGGCGAGCTGTCCGCGGCGGCGGTGTCCATCGCCGCGCGCCGGGTGGGCAGGCTGGTCGAGGAGGACACCGCCGACCGGCTCGCCGAGTCCGGCGACGGCCTCGCGATGCTCCTGGAAGACGTGTCCACCGGCAGGCTCGACACGCTGCCCGAGCCGTTGCGCGCCACCGTCAGCGCCATCCGCGACAGCGCCCACGGCTGCATCACCGCGCTCGGCCCGGAACGCCAGTCCGACCCGGACGCCGTGGCCACGCGCAAGCTCGCGATGTCGATGCTCGAAGAGGTGCACGACAACGCCGTGCGCGTGCTGGCGGCGTTCGACACCGACGACGCCCACCGCCGCGACGTGGTCTGGGTGACCGGCGACTTCGGCTCGGCCACCCCGCGCCCACCGACGGTCAAGGTGGCGCCGCTGGGCGTGGCGGGGCTGCTGCGCGAGCGCCTGTTCGGCGAGAACACGACCGTGCTGACCTCCGCCACGCTGACCCTGGGCGGCACCTTCGACGCGTTGGCCAAGCAGTGGGGGCTGCCGGGCACGCAGCGGGCGGGTGCGAAGGCCGAGGGCACCGCGACCGACAAGGAGCCGCCGTCCGACGCCGACGACGTGCGCTGGACCGGCCTCGACGTGGGATCGCCGTTCGACCACCCCCGCACCGGCATCCTCTACACCGCCCGCCACCTGCCCCCGCCCGGCCGCGACGGACTCCCCCCGGCGTACCTGGACGAGATCCAGGCGCTGGTGGAGGCCGCGGGCGGCCGCACACTGGGCCTGTTCTCCTCGATGCGCGCGGCCAAACAGGCCGCGCTGGCGCTGCGTGAGCGGGTCGAGCAGGACATTCTCTGCCAGGGCGAGGACTCGACGTCGCTGCTGGTGAAGAAGTTCGCCGAGAACCCGGCGACCTGCCTGTTCGGCACCCTGTCGCTGTGGCAGGGAGTGGACGTGCCGGGGCCGTCGCTGTCGCTGGTGGTGATGGACCGCATCCCGTTCCCCCGGCCGGACGATCCGCTGGCCTCGGCCCGGCAGCGGGCCGTGGAAGCCCGCGGCGGCAACGGTTTCCTCACTGTCGCCGCCACCCACGCGGCACTGCTGCTGGCCCAGGGCGCGGGCCGACTGCTGCGCTCCACCGACGACCGGGGCGTCGTCGCGGTCCTCGACCCGCGGCTGGCCACCGCGCGCTACGGGGGTTTCCTGCGGGCGTCGCTGCCCCCGTTCTGGCCCACGACCGACCCCGAGGTCGTGCGGGCCGCCCTTCGCAGGCTGGACGCCGCTGCGAAGTGAGCTAGTCCCTCAGCAGAATCATTCACGGAGGTCGCGTGTCAGGCATACCCGGCGAAGCGGGCATCACCGTCGACGACGAGGGGGTGCGCCGCCAGCTCGCCGACGGCAGCGCGGAGTCCGTGTCCTGGGCCGACCTCGCCGAGGTCGCGATCCGCACCACCCCGGAGGGCCCCTGGAAGGAAGACGTCTTCTTCCTCCTGATGCGCGACGGCGGCGGCGGCTGCGCGGTGCCCGCGGGTGACCCGGCCGCCGACGACCTGATGAACCGCCTCCAGTCCCTGCCCGACTTCGACAACGAGTCCTTCATCGAGGCCATGACCACCACCGAGGACGGCCTGTTCGTCGTCTGGCAACGCCCGGCTTAGGGCCACTGGGCGAGGATCGTCACCGTGCCGGGGGCCACTTCGGTGAAACCGGCGTCGCGGACGGCCAGTACGCGGCGGGAGCGCCAAGCCGCGTCGGGGTCGTCGCCGAGCAGCAGGGATTTCCACTGGTGTGCCGACGGTGTCCGAACCGCGCACCGGAACCCGCTGTCGGCCCACGCCGTGAGCGGAGTGGTCGCCAGGACGGCGGCGAGGAGCATGGTGGCGTGGCCGACCTGCGCGGCCGCTTTCCCCGCTGTCATCGGCACTTCCGGGTTGCACCACAGCACCGGCACGCCCGGCGGCGGCGGGCCGGGGTCATCGTCGGGGAGTTCGCTGCCGGAGATCTGGAGCCGGGCGACCTCGCGCGGGGTGTCGGCCACCCGGACCGGCACGAGCGCCCGCGCCTCGGCGCCGTCGACCTCGATGGTGACGCCGGGCAGCTCCCGCACCGCCGCCCAGTGCGTCGCGCGGGCCCGGCGGGCGACCTTGCGGATGCTGCCGGAGACCCATTCCCGCACGTCGTCGTGCCAGGGGCCCTCCGGCCCGGCGCGCGGGTCGAGGCAGACCGCCAGGGCGGCCGACGCGGCGGCGGCAAGCAGCGACGTCCGCGCGGGCGGTGCGTCGCGCTCGATGCGCAGGACCACCGGCATGGCCCGCACGAGCGCCGGGTCCTCGTCGGCGACCTCGCGGGTCGCGGCGGCGGGCAGCGCGAGCCACGACGCGTAGCTGGCGGCCAGCGGGGCGAGGATGCTTCCGCCACCCCACGCGGCGGCAGGCTCGGTCACGGTCGGTCGAGGTCGAGGCCGTCCGCCGCGTCGGCGGCTTCCACCTCGGCGCGGGTGACGCCCAGGACGAACAGGACGACGTCGAGGTACGGGTGGGACAGCGCGGTGTCGGCGACCTCCCGCAGGGCGGGCTTGGCGTTGAACGCGACCCCGAGGCCGGCCGTGGACAGCATGTCGATGTCGTTGGCGCCGTCGCCGACCGCCACGCACTGGGCGAGGGGGACGCCGTACTGCTCGGCGAAGCGGCGCAGCGCCACCGCCTTGCCCGGCCGGTCCACGACATCGCCGACAACCCGCCCGGTGATGCGGCCGTCGACGACCTCCAGTTCGTTGGCCGCGTGGAAGTCGAGGCCGAGGTCTTCGACCAGGCGCTCGATGATGTAGGTGAAGCCGCCGGACACCACGCCGCAGCGGAAGCCGAGGCGCTTGAGGGTGCGGATGGTCGTGCGGGCGCCAGCCGTCAACTCCAGCGCGTCGGCGACCTCGTCCATTACGGACGCGGGCAGCCCGGCGAGCAGTTTCACCCGACGTTCGAGGGACTCGGTGAAGTCGAGTTCGCCGCGCATCGCGGCCTCGGTGACCTCGCGGACCTGCTCCTCGCAGCCCGCCTTGGCGGCCAGCATCTCGATGACCTCACCCTGGATCAGCGTGGAGTCGACGTCGAAGACGATCAGCCGCTTGGCGCGACGGGACAACAGGTCGCGCTCGACCGCGATGTCCAACTCGACCCTGGTCGACAGCTCGACCAGCGCGGCCCGCAACTCGGCGTCGGCCTCGGGCGTGTCAGTCGCGACCGACACCCGCAGCTCCAGACCGGTGACGGGGTAGTCGGCCACGCGGCGGATGGCGTCGATGTTGGTGCCGAGCGCGGCCAGCCTGCGAGCGACCTCGCCGAACGCGCGCGCGGTGACCGGCCTGCCCAGCACCACCAGCACGTGCGAGGAACCCAACCGGGCCTGGGAAAGCGGGTCCACCCCGATCTCGACGTCGACCTGCATGGACACAGTGGCCATCGCCTGCTCGACGGTCTCCTGCAACCCCTCGGCGTCGTGGTGGGCGCCGACGAGGGCGCCGAGCACGAGCTGGCCACGGATGACGACCTGCTCGACGTCGAGGATGTCGACGCCGTGCCTGGTGAGCACCGCGAACAGGACCGATGAGACACCCGGCTTGTCCGGGCCGGTGACGGTGATCAGAACAGGCGTGTGCCGGGGATCAGGTTGTGCCGCCACGATCGGTCGCTCTCCGTTCCTCGAAAGCCCCAACGTCTCACGGCGCGGCCACGTCGCGGAAGCGATCACACCTGGTGATCCCGACCACACCTCCACCAGATGAGCGTGGATATCGTCGCAGGGTTCCCATTCGCTTCGCGGTCGGGCGAGGAGGCCGATCGACCACGGCACTCGTATCGTCGGTGTGTCCCCACGGGTGTACGAGCGGTCTCAGGGAGGCAGACGTGGTAGGGGCGAGGGAAGTCGCGGCCGACCTGGAGTTGGCCTTGAGTCTGCTCCCGGCCGAACTGGTGAGCATTGCCCACGGGCACCTGAGCGAATGTTACGGGATTCTCGCCCCCATTGCGGCAGGCAGCAGTCAGGCTGAGCTACGTCAGGCCGTTGCCCAACTTGCCTACGTTGTGGGCGAACTGGAGCGTGTCCAATACGCGTTCGTCACTATCCGCTCGGCTGTCCAAGGGCTCGTTACGGCACTCGTGGGGACAGGCACAGTCAGCGATGTGGTGCGCGTAGTCGAACCGAATATTGTGGCAAAGCGCGACGAAACCGCGCGACCGATCGCAACGGCCAACGCAGGGAATGCTGACGGCAAACGAGCGGCCGACCTGCTGGCCAAGTTGCCGAAACGCACCAAACCTGGAGACAAGACATCGGGTTATTGGATGGATGAGGACGGCAAAGAATACGGCCCACTCGTCAGCGGCGAAGACGAGGATTACTGGCGGGCACTTGAAGAACTTCGCTCGCTGCGAATTGGCCCTCAGCGCGGCGCGATGTGGGCCGTTGCCCACGTCGAGGTCAAGTTCGCTGTACGACTACGCGGTAGTGACCGCAAACGTATAAGACTGGTCATTAACAATGCGCCCTGTTTCCAGGGTCGTTTCTCCTGCGATCGACTCCTACCCCAAATCTTGCGACCAGACCAAGAGGTTACGGTGTACTGGCCGGAAGGCAAGCGAACGTACAGAGGACGGAGGCCATAACGGTGGGGTTCGTACTGGAAGTCGCATACCACAACAACGTACCCGTGCAACCGCTGCGCACCGAGGCCGACATAGCGCGGTTCGTGGCCGAGCTACTTGCGGCCGATCCGTTTCACCGTTCGGCCAGTGTGTATGCGATTGACGAGACAACCGACGCTGACCCAGACCATGAAATGATTGTCGGGGTGGCCCCGGAGCGGACTCTCGGTGTCGTGCGCTACACCGGAGATGGTGGTGACTGGGCGAGCCGAGGGGACGCCACCAGTCCTGTTGATGTGGTGTACACCTACTTCGGCACCGGCCATGACTTTCCGGCTGATGCCGAAGTGCCGCTATCGCTGGTCCAGCGGGCGATGGTGGAACTTCTGGCGACCGGCGGCAGGCGGCCACGCTGCGTTGTCTGGCAGGAGCGGCAGTAGCTCGATCCTGCTACCGGTCGAATCGCCCTGAACGCACCATCCAGAGCTGGTTGCCACCCGACTCCGAACGAGACGAAACAGTTCGACGTTGGCCGCGCGGTGTCGCGGAGCGATCACACCTGATGATCCCATCCACACCGCAGGTCGGCGGTCAGGGGCCAGCAGTGGTCGCTGTCGGGGTTGTCGAGCCAGACGTACTGTCTGCCAGGGACGTTCAGGGCTGCCACACCAAGACGCGTCGCGTCGGGCCTGCCCAACGCGTCGAACGCGGCGACGGCGTGCTCGACGGTATCCCACAGCCGATAAGGGCCGTGTTGGCGAACTGCCCAGGTGCCGTCGTCGAGCGGTGTCAGGTCGACTTCGGCGCGGGCGGCGCCGCGTTCCGCGACCACCACGCGGTGCTCGGCGCCGCCACCGACCTGCAGGCCAGGGGCGTGCAGCCAGAGGAACAACATGAGCTCCGGCCGGGCAAGCAACCCAGCGGGGTCGAGGGTGGTGGTGCCGTAATGCGGCATGCCGATGGCGGCTGACGCCGGTTCCTGGCCAGGGCCGTGTGGGCTGTCGACGTCGCGGCGCATCGGCATGAACAACACCGGGTAGGGGTCGACGATGCCCGTTACCTCGTCGGGTGCGGTCTTGTCGAGCACGAGCAGCGGACCGGCACTCCCGGCATCCAACGGCGCAACGATCCGGCCGCCATCGGCGAGCTGATCGATCCAGGCAGGCGGGATCGCGGTGGCGGCGCACGTGGCGATGATCCGATTGAAGGTGCCGCCACCGGGCCAACCCGCCGCGCCGTCCCCGGCCGCCAACTGAGGGTGTAGGCCGATCCCGGCCAGGTGCGCGCGGGCGGACTCGACCAGCGCGGGGTCGAGATCGATGGAGCAGACCGCCTGGTCGCCGAGCCGGTGCGCGAGCAGAGCGGTGTTGTATCCGGTTCCGGTGCCGATCTCCAGCACCCGATGCCCGGGTCGCACCGCGAGCCGTTCCAGCATCATCGCCATTACCGTCGGCCTGGTAGAGGAAGAACTGGGGATGGCACGTCCTGAAATGTCGGCGGGCCGGGTCTGGGTGGCCAGGGACTCGTTGGCGTAGACCGCGTCCAGCCAACCGGGGTCACTTGCCCCATCACCGTCGCGCCATTGAGAATCCGGGGGACGAACTGGTGTCGCGGAGTAGCGCCAAACGCGTGCAGCCACGCGGGGTCGAGCACTACGCCCATAGCGGCCAACTCGGCGTTGAGTTCGGCGGCGAGCGCGGCCGCCCGGGTATCCCAGGATGCGGTGCCGAGAACGTCCACGCGTGCTACTCCCTGATCAGTGCGTCCGCGATCGCCCCGGCGATCGGCAGTTCCGCATTCCTCGGCCAGCCAAGGCCTCCGCTCCCCTTAGGAGTCGTTACATCGATGAACAGCGCCGAGTGACCGGTTCCTCGATCCTTGCGTCTCTGACAGAATCCAACCTGTCACTGTCCGTCCCGCTGGGGGCAACCACATGGCCAAGACCAAGACCGGCCTCCTCCTCCCGCTCCTGGCCGTCGCCGGACTGGTCGCCTACGTCGGCATGGACACTGTGACTGACACCGTGGGCGACCTGTTCGGCGGCTCCGATCCGGTCATCGTCGAGGACAACGGCTACCAACTCCTTGTTGCCAGCGACGGTAAGGCCAAGGTCAAGCAGTGCAGGGCACAAGTTGCCCTGACCACCCGCAAGTGTGGCGACCTCAAGATCGTGGTCATCGACGCCACGAAGATGCCGTTCATTTCGCGCAACATCCAACTGGCCTGGTCGGACGGCATCCCGTCCGTGCTGACCCGCAACTCAGCCAAGCAGGCCGCGAACCGTGCTGCTGCCTGCGGCAAGTTCGTCCCGAAGTACGGCGGCAGTTGCGATGAGTACGCCCTCGCCACCACCGACGAGGGCGACTCAGGTGCGCGCACCGAGGAAGTTCCCTTGCGCGAGCAGCGCTGCCAGGGTGGGGCGGTGACGGGTGGCTACGCCAAGGCAGGCGTCGGGCAAAGCGACAAGTTCCTGGTGGTCATCTCGAACCCCAAGAGAATCGCTACCAGGCCGTTCACCGGCACCGACGTGGCAGAAGATCCGGTGGAACAATGCACGGTGTGAACCGCTACGCCTGGGTAGACGCGGCCTACGACCTGTCATGGACACTGGCTGTCATTCAAGCCCGCACCGAGAACGAGGCGCGGGCGGTCTACGGCGCAGACCAACAGGTCGGCAAGCTGACGTTCGAGCAAGCCAACGACGAACGCACTGAGCACCTGGACGAGTACGGCCTGGTGCAACTCAAGGCGCACGGTGACTACCTGGTGGCCATCGAGCCCAACGGTTGGGTTGGCAACGACCCCGAAGTCGCTCGCAAGCTCTCCAGCCCGACCGGCCTATTCCTCTCGGTGTACTGGAGCGTGAACGGCCACCAGCTCTTGCAGGCCACGGACGGACAGATCACCGGGCGGTTCGAACCGACGTTTATCGGCCTACCTGCTGGGGCGAACGACATCCTTCCCGGTTGGGTCGGGGATGACGAGTTCACGCTTGAGCACTTGCGTTCGGCCAGTCTGGCCGCAGTTGAGCGCCAAACCGGCGTCGCCTTCGATCCGGCCTGGCTCACTGATCCGCTGCCGACCTACCGCGTCCCGTCCTGATCGAGCCACCGCAGGCCAGCCATCTGGATCGGCGACACCAGCAACGATGTAGGGGTTGGCCGACTGGGGTCAGCGCATGTTCCGCTGGTCGTCAGAGGTCACGATGTCCCCGGCGCCGTCCAGTTTCCACCGGAAGTTGTTGACAACAAGCCAATCCACTGACGTGGGCCGCTCGCCTGCGCGGACCCACTCCACCACTACCTCCCGCAACTCGTCGATCGGCATCACACATCGAGGCGGAAACTGAGTCTGGCTGTCCTGGTCGTAGTAGACACCGGGTAGGTCGGCGATCCGCCGCTGGGGCACCGCGATCCAGGCCCAATCCGCTCCCTCAGGAGTCGTTTCATCAATGAACAGCGCCGCCCCGAACTTCGCGAAATAGCCCACCTCCATCCACCGGCGCGTCGACAGTCTTTCGCCCGGCAGGAGGGGGCGGTCATCTACGTAGAATTGGGCTCTCAGGTGATTGCGCGCGGCTATGCCGCCGTGGTCGGAATCGCGGAGCGCGAGCCGAACGAGCCGGTCACGTTGTTCCGGCTCGACAGCCACAATGTACGGATCGCCGATTCCACTGCCCAGCGCGGTGACGAATCCGCCTGTCATCGATCCTCTTTCACGAAACCCCGAAATCGCTGCGCGGCGTCTTGTTTCCACCAAGCTGGCAAGTCATGTTCCCGGATGCGATGTCCCCGGCACCGTCGAGCTTCCACCGGAAGTCGTTCACGGTGAGCCACTCGACCGATGCCGGACGCTCACCGGTGTGCACGAACTCCAGCACCACCTCGCGCAACTCGTTCATCGGCAGCACGCATCGTGGCGGGAACAGGATTCCGCTCTCCTGGTCGAAGTACACGGCGGGCACGTCTGCCAGCGGACGTGCCCGTACGGCCAACCAAGCCCAATCTTCGTCAGTGGCGGAGTTGTCTCCGGGGTCGCGGGGATCATGAGTGAACAGCAGGCCGCCGAACTTCGCGAAGTAACCAGCCTGCAAGCATTGGTGTGGAGCACCGTTGCCCATGCCGACCGGCCGATCCCAAGTGTAGAAGCAGGTGTTGAAGTGACTACGTGCATAGATGCCGCTGAGGCCGGGATCGTGCAGAGCGAGGTCCACCAGCATCTCTCGCTGGATCGGCTCACCAGCAACGATGTGAGGGTAGACGACGCTACTGCCACGCGCCGTGACAACGTGATCAACCATCGTCTCTCCTCACCTTTCCGTGAGGTCCAGGCCAGGCAGCTCAACCCTTGTCGTACCCGCACAGACCCGTTCGTTGTTGATCACGACAACGCCGGTTCTGCTGCCGTTCTCCGCTGTTCGCGCCCGGGGATCGGAGTGCTAGCGGTCGAAACGGCCGTGCTTGATCTCGCGAAGGAGGGCGGGGACGCTGCCCCGCAGGATCGGGCCTGTGGCGTTCTTGGAATCGCGGAGGTCGTTCAGGGTGTTCGACAGCTCGACGCAGTTTTGCCCGTTCTGGCTGCGGCTCGACTTACGCCATGGGGTCTGGGGGGACATCGTGCATCTCCATTCTCTTTGCGGTCTCAGTGATGAACCGAACTGAATCGCCGGGCCCATGGCCGCCTGAAGCACTTTCTCTGCGGCGTGCTTGTAGGCGGTCACATCATCGTTCTTGTGCAGCCACAGCGTGGATCTCCGAGGATTAGGCGACCGATCGGCAGTGGCGCGATGCGCCATGTCTGTTCCAGTTGCCACAACGGCGCATCCTCTAGCGGTCGAAACGGCCGTGCTTGATTTCGCGCAGGAGGGCAGGGACGCTGCCCCGCAGAGTCGGGCCTGTGGCGTTCTTGGAATCGCGGAGGTCGTTCAGGGTGTTCGACAGCTCGACACAGTTCGGCCCGTTCTGGCTGCGGCTCGACTTACGCCAAGTGGCCTGGGAGGTCATTCGCGGGACTCCATTCTTTCTGCCATCGCGGCGGTGAATCGGATTGAGTCGTCGAGGTTCATAGCTGTCCGCAACAGCGTATCGACGGCACTCTTGTAGGCACGCACGTCGTCAGCCTTGTGCAGCCATAGCGTTGTTCTCCGAGTCTCCAGGAACACAGCAGACGTCGGGCTATCAGGATCGATGAGGGCGAACGAACCATCCAACGCTGGATGCCACCCAACGCCGAACGGAACGACCCGCAGCTCGACATTGGGACGCCGGGCCATCTCGACCAAGTGGCGCAGTTGCGCCGCCATCACGGCCTTGCCGCCGATGTCCTGACACAACGCGGCCTGTCCGATCAGGGCGAGCAACCGGGCCGGGTTCTGCCGGGTGATGACCTCGCGGCGGCCCACGCGGATAGCGATTCGGGTGGGGATGTCAACCTGCGGGACACTGCCACCAGTGGACATGATCGTCCGAATGTAGTCCGTGGTTTGCAGCAAGCCCGGGATCAGCAGCGGCGCCACCTCGGTGATGGCGGTGGCGTTCTGCTCGTAGTCCAGGAACGCCGACATCTGCTGGCGCTGCTCCGGC
>NZ_JBQTHF010000012.1:0-3440 GCF_052390155.1 Actinokineospora sp.
ATATCCGATCGCTGTCCCCGCCTGGCCGTTCCGCTCTCCCCCGCGGGCCCGGTCGCGCCCCCGCCCGGGCCCCCCCCCCCCCCGGCCGTTCGAGGGTCAGCGCTTGCGGGGTCGGGCCAGGGCCGCGGGCGGGGTGTTGCCGCACGTGGCGCCTTCGGCGTATTGGGGGGTGACTATGTAGGCGAACTCGTACGCCTTGTCGGCGGCCAGGGCGTCCAGGACTATCGACTCGCCGATGCGGATTCCGAAGCGCATCAACAGGTCCTGGTGTACCGGGAACGCGGTTCCGTCGCCGCTGACCGGGTTGCCGAGCACCTCCAGCGCCCAGGTGTCGCCGCCGATGAGGGCGGGGCGGGTGCGCGCCAGGTAGCGCGCCTCCTTCAGGTAGATACCCGGCATGCCCTCGGCCGCGTTCCAGCGCACGATGTCCGCCGGGTTCGGCCGCCGGTCGACGCGGTGCAGCAGCTGGTTCCAGCCGGTGCGGAACAGGATGGCGTCACCCGGTTCGAAGCGCCGGATGCCGCCGAAGTCCATCGCCTCCTCGATGTCCTCGACCGTGATCCGATAGTTGCTGACCAGCACCGGTTCGCCGTTCGCCGCGGGGCGGCCGATCGCCGAGGTGTCCCGGTTGGCGAGTTTGACGCCGAGGATGTCCAGCAGCACACCGCGGGTGACGATGGGGCCGACGTGCTCGGCGCCCAGCTTCGTCGTGCCGTAGAGCTGATCGATGTCGGGGCCGCGGTGGCCGTTGTAGAAGTACTCGCCGTAGCCGACGTGGCTCAGGCCGTCCAGCTGAACACCGATCTGGTACGTCGTCGCGAACGGCTGGGGGTAGCCGGGTGACTGGACCGCCGCGAAGCGCTCCTCGTGCAGGCTCAGCCGGTTGACGCCCAGCGGCGCGCGGAACTGGACGATCCCGCCCTCGGCCTCGAACCGGGGCGAGGTGTAGCCGCCGATGGTCAGCCGCTGCTCGTAGATCCGCGGCGGCGTGGTCTGGAACGCGGGGAAGCCGTTCCACATCAGCTCGCCGAGGTTGTAGGTCTTGACCCCGCGCCCGCCGACCACATCCCGCAGCGCCTTGGCCGTCTTCTCCGGGGTGACCTCGTTGAAGCTGCCGCGCTGGTCGGCAGGCCCGTACGGGCCGGGCACCCACGCGGCGAGGTCGCTGTAATCGAACGGCACGTCGTTGAGACCACCGTTCAGGCCGCCTGCCGCGGCCGCGGCACCCGTGGTGCCCAGCGTCGCCGCGACAGCCCCGACGACGCCCGCTTTGCCCGCGAGGCCGAGTGCCGCACGACGATTCAGATAGTTGCGCAAGAGCTCAGGGTGCACTGCTTCTCCTTGTCGACGGCACCGACGGCCACGCAGCTCACTTGGTGATGGGGTTGCCCAGCGGCTTGGCCTTGCCGCCCAGGTCCTGGGTGATGGCGTCGAGCAGGATGTAGGCGAACACGGCGCAGAAGGCGAAGTCGGCGATGCCCCCGATGACCGCGTAGGTCGTGTTCCCGGTCAGCACGAAGACAAGCACCATCGCGAAGGTGATGTCGACGAAGACGAAGCCCAGGGTGAACGCGAGCGGGAGCCGCAGGGTCGCCAGCGTCACCAGGACGAACACGATGAGGAACGACAACACGTACGTGGCCTGCACGTTCTGCACCTGACCAGCCGAGACCGCCGCGTCGGTGGAGATGCCGAACCAGCCGTTGATCAGGCCCATCAGCAGGAAGCCGAAGCTCAGCCAGAACGCCGAGAAGGTGCCGAAGATCCCGGCGACCGCGCTGGCGCCGACCCTGCTCGCCCACACGCAGGCGATCAGCAGGAACAGGCCGGAGGAGAACGTGACGGCCGGGATCATGCCGCCGCCCAGGGCGGCGGTGTCGAGGTAGCCGACCAGCCAGAGGCCGAGGGTGATGCCACCGGGCAGGAAGGTGGCCAACCCGAGAATGCCGGGGTTGGGGGCGGGTGCCGCGGGTGCCGAAGCGGCGTCGTGGTCCACGCTCATGTATTCGCTCCTCACGAGATGGGATCTATCGATTTACCTCGTTCGTTGAAATTGTGCTCTCGGTCACACGCGTTGAGACCTGTCCGAATGGACAGATCAGGCTCTCGACCGCTCAAGACCCGGCACCTTCCCTGCCGAGCGGGCGCGCTGGTCGCCGGCTGCTCCTCACCCGCTCCGTCGCGTGGACGTGCCGATAGTGGGAGCGGTCGCCGCCGATTTCCAAGAGCCGTTATCGCATACCGATAACGTCCCCGCGCGGGCCCAGATAGTCGGCGGGCGGGGTCGTGCCCGGGTAGGGCGGCACGGGCAGCGGCCGGTCGGTGAGGAACGCGCGCACGGTGTCCAGAAAGGCCGAGGGCTTGTCCTGGTAGGCGTTGTGGCCCGCGCCGGGCAGGTAGACGAGCCGGGCCGCGGGCATCGCCCGGACGTAGCCGATCGCCGAGGACCAGGTGAGGTAGTCGCAGGAACCCTTGACGACCAGCGCGGGGGTCGGCGTGCGGGCCAGCGCCGGACGCGGGTCGGCGGGGCGCGGCCGCCCGGCCGACTGCGGGTACTGGTTGGTGTAGAAGCCGAGTCCGCGCAGCTCGGCGCCCGGATCGAGGCCAGGGCAGTGCGTCGCGGGGCGGGAGCCGTTGTAGGCCGATTCGAAGCTGCCGTCCATCTCGGCGTCGCCGACGAGGTTGTGCGCGGCCCGCGGGTTCACCTGGAGCAGGGCGTAACCGAGCTGGATGCGGGGGCGGCCGATCGCGGCGAACACGGTGAGCTTGTCGGCGAAGTCGAGCCGGGGGAGCAGGCTGTCGCCGCCCGCCTCGGGCGCCAGCTCGCTCGGCGAGGAGTACACGACCTTGGCGACGTGCGTGCCGTGCGCGGCCGTGTACATCGCGGCGACCCGCGCGCCGAACGAGTGTCCTATGAGGACGACTCGATCCGCTCCGATGTGCCTGCGCAACGCGTCCAGGTCGGCGACGTGTCTGTCCAAAGTATACTCAAGGGGGTCGGTCGCGCGGGCCGACGAACCGGAGCCGAACTGGTCGTAGACCACGACGTCGAAGCCGTCCGCGGTCAGTTGGCCGAAGTAGGCGCTGTCGCCCGCCATGTCCGGCACACCCGGCCCGCCGTGCACGAAGATCACCGGCGTCGGCCTGGCCTGCCCGCGCGCGGGCAGCCGGACGTAGGCGAGGCGGGAACCCGTGGGCAGCAGCACATCCGTCTGCCCCGGGGTGGCCGCCGGGGCCGACGCCGCGCCGCTGAGCGGAACCAGCGTGGTGACCAGGAAAACCGCGGCCAACACCCCGGTGGAGATCGCCAGGACGCGCCCGCGCGGGGGCCGCCGCAACGCCCCCGCGACGCCCGCCCCCGTGGCCAGCACCGCCCCCGCGAGCCCCGCCCCGCCCCGGACCGCCGGCGCGGCGGGGATCTTCGCGGCGGAGACCCCCGC
>NZ_JBQTHF010000013.1:0-5307 GCF_052390155.1 Actinokineospora sp.
GCTACGCCCTGACCATGCGCGGCGTCCTGCGCGCGGGCGTCGACCTCCGGCAGGCGGTCAAGGTCGCACTCGCGGCGGACACGGTGTCGATCGCGGTCATGGAGATCGTCGACAACGCCGTGATGGTCGCCGTCCCCGGCGCGATGGAGGGGACGGCAACACCATGAGTGGGAACTCTGCGCGAAAGGCGGGTGTTCTCGACCGGGTCGTCATCCTGGGCACCTGCGGCTCCGGGAAATCCACGCTCGCCGCGCGGTTGGCCGAGCGGACGGGTGCCGCCCACATCGAACTGGACGGCCTGCACCACGGACCGGATTGGACGCCGACGCCGGTCGAACTGTTCCGCGCGCGCGTCGGCGAGCTGACCGAGCGGCGGACGTGGATCGTCGACGGGAACTACATCGACGCACTCGGCGATCTGCTGTGGCACCGCGCGGACACCGTCGTCTGGCTCGACCTCCCCCTCCGCGTCATCCTGCGCCGGGTCGTCCGGCGCAGCCTGGGCCGGATCATCCTGCGCACCGAACTGTGGAACGGCAACCGGGAGACCCTGGGGTCGCTGTTCGGCAAGGAATCGCTGGTCACGTGGGCGATCGGGTCGCACCGCAGGCACCGCGGGGAGTTGCCGCTGCGGCTGGCTCCGCCGCGGCTGACGGGCGTGTCCGTGGTCCGGCTGCGGTCGTCGGCCGAGGTGAACCGGTGGCTGGCGAGTCTGCCGGAGCAGTGACCGGTCAGGGCAGGACGGCGGCGAAGCGCCAGTCCAGGACGTCGCGGGCCGGGTCGGCGGCGACCTGCGCGCGGAGGTGGACCAGGCCGCCGCCGGTCGGGATCGGGTCGAGCCGCTCGACGGTGACGGTGGCGCGCAGCGTGTCGCCCTCGTGGACCGGGCCCAGGTGCTCGCAGCTCCGCCAGCCCGCGACGGTGACGATGTTCGGCAGCGCGCGGATCGTCTGGGTCAGGGTCAGCCCGATGGTGTGGCCGCCGTAGACGAGCCGGTGGCCGCCCGCGCTGTCGTGGTGGACTTTCGCCACGTTGAGCGTCAGGCGGGCGAGTTCGGGGGCGCTGGAGACGACGTCTCCCCCGGCGGCCGACCAGCTCCGGCCGACCGCGAGGTCGGCGAAGCGGGGTCCGTCGACCCGCGCGGCGAAGCGGTCGAGGCGCCAGCCCGCGACGACCGCGGCCAGCGTCGCGACGTCGGGCTCGGTGCCGACGGCGTCGAGGTCATCGGCATGGCCGGTGCGCCGCTCGGGGTCGCGCAGCGGCAGCATCGCGCACCGCAAGAAGTCCAGCACGGGGCGGTCGTGCTGGTCGACGGTGGTGATCCGAAGGGCGGCCAGTCCGGTCGGCGCGCGGCCCGCGCGCGGGGTGTTCTGCCGCAGGGCCACCACCTCGGTGCGGGTGCGCAGCGTGTCGCCGAGCCGCGGGGTGCGGCGGAACACCAGGCCGCGGTAGAAGAGGTTCGCCTTCACCTGCCGAGTGGCCACAGTGGACTGTCCAATCGCGACATCCCAGACCACGGCGGGCGGCGCCAGTGGCTCGGCGCCGGTCACCTCCGCGCACAGCGCGTGGTCGAGGGTGAGCGGCAGCCGGTCCCCCACGATGGCGCGGTGTGCGGCGGCCAGACCCGCGGTGAGCGTGGACCCTGGCGCGGTGAACACCTGGCCACGGTCGAGGTCCTCGAAGTACGGACCGTCGGCGATCATGTCCGCTGTGCGGGCATGAGAGTGTGAACACCGGCAGACCGACCGAGGGAGCGCCAGGTGAGCAGCCTTTCCGCCGAGGAGCGGGCGGTCGTCGACACCGTCCGCGCGTTCGTCGACCGCGAGGTACGCCCGGTCGCCCGCGAGCTGGAGCACGCGGACGAGTACCCCGCGACGCTCATCGACGGGATGAAGCGGCTCGGCATCTTCGGACTGGCCATTCCTGAACCCTACGGCGAAGCGCCCGTGTCCACCCCCTGCTACGTCGGGGTCACCGAGGAACTGGCCCGCGGCTGGATGAGCCTGGCCGGGGCGATGGGCGGGCACACGGTCGTCGCGAAGCTGTTGCTCCGGTTCGGCACCGAGGAGCAGAAGCAGCGCTACCTGCCCCGGATGGCGACCGGCGAGATCCGCGCGACGATGGCCCTGACCGAGCCCGGCGGCGGCTCCGATCTGCAGGCGATGACCACCACCGCCCGCCGCGACGGCGACGGCTACCGGATCACCGGGGCCAAGACCTGGATCACCAACGCCCGCCGGAGCCAGGTCATCGCGCTGCTGTGCAAGACCGACCCCGCGGCGACCCCCCGGCACGCCGGGATCAGCATCATCCTGGTCGAACACGGCGACGGGCTCACCGTCTCCCGCGACCTGCCCAAGCTCGGCTACAAGGGCGTCGAGACCTGCGAATTGTCCTTTGTGGACCATTATGCCCCGGCAGCCGCACTGCTCGGCGAGGTCGAGGGGCAGGGGTTCGGCCAGATGATGCGGGGCCTGGAGATCGGCCGCATCCAGGTGGCCGCCCGCGCGCTGGGCGTCGGCCAGGCCGCCTTCGACGACGCCCTGCGCTACGCCCAGGAGCGGGAGAGCTTCGGCAAGCCGATCTGGAAACACCAGTCCATCGGCAACTACCTGGCCGACATGGCCACCAAGCTCACCGCCGCGCGGCTGCTCGTCCTGCACGCCGCGACCCGCCACGACGCGGGCGAGCGGTGCGACCTGGAGGCCGGGATGGCGAAGCTGTTCGCCTCCGAGACCGCCATGGAGATCGCCCTGACCGCCGTCCGAATCCACGGCGGCTATGGCTACTCGACCGAATACGACGTGGAGCGCTACTTCCGCGACGCGCCGCTGATGATCGTGGGCGAGGGCACCAACGAGATCCAGCGCACCGTGATCGCCGAGCAGTTGATCTCCCGGGGCGGCCTGCCCCGCTGAGGCCCCACATGTGTCGCCTGGCGGCAACTACCGGACACAGGGAGAGCACGACGTGACGCGTTCAGGTGTGCACTTGCGAGAGATCACCGACGACAATCGCGACGCGGTGTGCGCACTACGCGTCCGGCCGGACCAGGAGGGTTTCGTCGCCTCAGTGACCAGGTCGTTGGCCGACGCGGCCGCCACGCCCGAGGCGAATCCTTGGTATCGGGCGGTGTACTCGGGCGACGAGCCGGTCGGTTTCGTGCTGCTCAGTTGGAACGTGCCGCCCGGTCGTGCCGGGATCATCGGGCCTTACTTCCTGTGGCGGCTGCTCATCGACGTCCACCACCAGGGGCACGGGTTCGGTCGAGTGGTGCTGACGCAGATCGCCGACGTGGTTCGAGCGGACGGCGCGACCGAACTGCTCACCAGCTACCAGCCCGGCGACGGTGAACCGTGGCCCTTCTACCGACAGTTCGGTTTCGAGCCCACCGGGGAGATCGACGACGGCGAGATCCTCCTGCGGCTCGACCTGTCCGGTCGGTGAACTCGGGTCTCACACTGGGGCGACCTCGAAGCGGGGGAACAGCGCGGGCGACTTGGTCACCTTGGCGCCCTCCAGGCCGTCCAGCCAGTTCTCCGCCGTGGGGACAGTGTCCACAGTGGTGTCGAGGAAGCCGAGCATGGTCGCCGCCGACTCGGGCAGGAACGGCACCAGCAGCCTGCCGAGCTGGCGTACGACGCCGACCAGGTTGTGCAGCGTGGTGTCCAGTGCCGCCGCCGACTCGGGGTCGTCCTTCTTGGCCAGGTGCCAAGGAGAACGCTCGTCGACATAGGCGTTGGCGCGGCGGACCAGGTCCCAGATCCTGGCGAGCGCCTCGCGGTGGTCGTAGCCGCGCATCGCGGTGATCGAGTCGCGTTCGGAGGTCAGGAGCTGCGCGTGCAGGGACTCCTCCAGCGGGCCGGGGGCGGCGTTCGCGGGCACGACGCCCTCGCGGTAGCGCTCGGTCATGCTGGTGGCTCGGCTGACCAGGTTGCCGAGGCCGTTGGCGAGATCCCCGTTGTACCGGGCGACCAACCGCTCCTCGCTGAAGTCGCCGTCGATGAAGGGGGAGAGTTCGGCCAGCAGAAAGTAGCGGACGGCGGGGGTCCCGTAGCGCTGCACCAGGTCCACCGGGTCCACGGCGTTGCCCAGCGACTTGCTCAGCTTCATCCCGGACGCGGTGATGTAGCCGTGCACCATGATCTCGGTGGGCAGCGGCAGCCCAGCCGACAGCAGCATCGCGGGCCAGTAGACGGCGTGGAATCGGGTGACGCCCTTGCCGACCACGTGCACCCGGCGGTCGGCGCCAGTCCAGTACCGCTCGTAGTTCGGGTCGTCGCGGGTCCAGCCCAGGGCGTTGACGTAGTTGGTGAGCGCGTCGATCCAGACGTACATGACCTGCCTGGGGTCGCCGGGGACCTCGATCCCCCAGCCCCGCGCGCGGCTCATCGAGCGGGAGATGCTGATGTCGTCCAGGCCGGCGCGGATGAAGCTGACCACCTCGTTGCGGCGGGTGTCCGGCACGACCTTGAGGCTGCCCGACTCCAGCGCGGCGAGGAGCTGGTCCTGATACCGCGAGAGCCGGAAGAAGTAGTTCGTCTCCGACACCAGTTCCGGCTCGACCAGGTGCTCCGGGCACTTGCCGTCGACCAGTTCGGCCGGGCTGTAGAACTGCTCGCAGCCCACGCAGTAGAGGCCCTCGTAGTCCTTGGTGTAGATGTCGCCGCTGGCCGCGATGCGCTTCCAGATCTCGATGGCGCCGTCGATGTGGTCACGGTCCACCGCGGTCCGAATGAACCGCGACAGCCCCAGGTCCAGATCGCGGGCCAGGTTCTCGAAGTGCACGACGTTGCGGTCGACCAGTTCGAGGACCGGGATGCCTTCCTTCTCGGCGGCGAGCACGTTCTTCAGGCTGTTCTCGTCGGAACCGCTCAGGACGTAGACATCCATTCCCATCGCGGCCATGTGCCGTGCGTACGCGTCGGTCTGCGCGAACTCGAAGGCGTGTCCGAGGTGCGGCCGGGCGTTGACATACGGGATGGTCGTCGAGATGAAGGCTGTCTGCTTCATGGTTCCTTCTGCTCCTGAACCGAACGAGTGCCGACCCGGTGACGCCGGACTGGCAACGAGCTTAGTCCGCCCGCCCGCCCAGGCTTTCGGTGGCATCGGGCGCGACCGTCCCTTGTGGACGACCCCTTCCCGGTCAGAAATTAGGGTACCCTAATTTCTATCCGCCGAAAGACATCCCATGCGCTTGTAAGTCAAGCGGCGGTGGCGGTGTCTGTGTGGTGTGACCAGGCGGTTGCCTCGTCGTAGAGGGTTTTTGAGGCGAGGCAGCCGTGGAGGATCCCGACGAGCCGGTTG
>NZ_JBQTHF010000014.1:0-72645 GCF_052390155.1 Actinokineospora sp.
ACAAACTCGCCTCCCGCCGCCCGTGCTGACCCCCCCCCCCCCCACACCCACCCGGTGCGGGGGGGCCCCCCACCCCCCCCGGGGGGGGCGCCCCCGCCGTCGTGCCTGCCCAGTCCGCCTGCCGCGAACGGACCACCGTTCGCTCCGGCAACGCATCCAGATCAGCGGCGGTGGGCCCGGCCGAGCCGGAGGACGGCGTGTTCCAGGGCGTAGTCGGCGTTTGCGGCGACGCCCTTGACGTCTGCGTTCACCTCTGCCACCACCTTCATCGCCTCGACCAGGCCCGCGGGCTGCCATCCGCGCGACTGCGCGATGGCCTTCTTGACCTTCCACGCGGGCATGCCCAGTTCGCCCGCCAACCGGAACGGGTCGGCGCGCCCGGCACCCGCCACGCGCGCGACGGTGCGCACGGCGTCGGCCAGCGCGTCGGCCACGAGCACGTGCGGGACGCCGAGTTGCATCGCCCAGCGCAGGGCTTCCAAGGCGCCCGCGACATCGCCGGTGACCGCCTTCTCCGCCACCGCGAAGCCGGTGACGTCGGCGCGGCCGCGGTGGTAGCGGCGGACGGCCTCTTCGGTGACCGCGCCCGCCGTGTCGGCCACCAACTGGGCGGCGGCCGCGGCCAGCTCGCGCAGGTCGGAGCCCACCGAGTCGATCAGTGCGCTCACCGCGGCCGGGTCGGTCTTGCCGCCCGCCCGCCGGATCTCGTTGCGCACGAACGCCTCGCGCTCGGACGCCTTGGTGATCTTGGCGCACTCGACGACCACCGCGCCGGCCTTGCGGAACGCGGCCACCAGGTCCTTGCCGGGTTTGCGACCGCCGCCGTTGTGCACGACAGCCAGGACGATGCCGTCGGCGGGCTGTTTGGCGTAGGAGATGACGGCGGCCGCGGTGTCCTGGGTTGCCTCGTGCGCGGCATCGAGGACGATCACCCTGCCCTCGGCGAACAGCGACGGCGAGACCAGTTCGGCCAGCTCAGGCGGTGTGAGATCGGCCACCCGCAGCCTCGTCAGGTCGGCAGCGGGATCGGCGAGCCGCGCCGTGTCGAGCGCAGCCCGGATCGCGCGCTCGACCAGCAGCTCCTCCTCCCCGAGCAGGAGTTGCAGCGGAGGGGGGGTAACCGCGGGCGAGTTCACGCCGGAAATCCTGCCATGCCGATGGCCTGCCCGACTCTCGGATGGTGGACGGCCGAGTGGGCCGACGCCGACGCGTGCCGTAGCGTGAAGCGCAAGTCCGGGCCTGGGTTCAGCGTGCGCGGACCACAACTGAATACCGCTCATCCAGAGGGGCAGAGGGATCGGCCCGAAGAAGCCCCGGCAACCGGCGTCAGCCACGTCCGCATCGTGCGGGCGGGCCACGACCACGGTGCCAACTCCGACCCGTTCACGGGACAGATGAGGAGATACCTCGATATGACATCGACCGTCGACGTCCAGCGCTCCGCGCAGAACTCGCTCGACCTGGGCCCCGCTCGCGCCCTGTCGTGCCGGGAGTGCGGCCACCAAATCCCGCTCGCCGCGGAGTTCGCCTGCGCCGAGTGTTTCGGCCCACTTGAGGTCGCCTACGACTTCGGCGCCGTCACCAGGGCGGGCATCGAGGCGGGACCGCACTCGATCTGGCGCTACCGCGGCCTGCTGCCCGTTCCCACCGACGTCGCCAAGTACCCGAACACCGACCCCGGCCTCACCCGGCTGGTGAAGGCCGATCGGCTCGCGGCCGCGCTCGGCGTGAAGTCGCTGTGGGTGAAGGACGACACCGGCAACCCGACCCACTCGTTCAAGGACCGCGTGGTCGCCGTCGCGCTCGCGGCCGCCCGCCAGCTCGGATTCACCGTGCTGGCCTGCCCCTCGACCGGCAACCTCGCCAACGCGGTCGCCGCCGCCGCCGCCCGCGCGGGCTGGCGGTCGGTCGTGCTCATTCCCTCCTCCCTGGAGCGCGCGAAGATCCTCACCACCGCCGTCTACGACGGCGCTCTCATTGCCGTCGACGGCAACTACGACGACGTGAACCGGCTGGCCACCGAGCTGGCCGCGGAGCACGAGGACTGGGCGTTCGTGAACGTCAACGTCCGCCCGTACTACGCGGAGGGCTCGAAGACCCTCGGCTTCGAGGTCGCCGAGCAGCTCGGCTGGCGGCTCCCGCAGCAGATCGTCGTCCCGGTGGCCTCCGGGTCGCAGCTCACCAAGGTCGACAAGGCGTTCCGCGAGTTCGGCGAACTCGGCCTGGTCGAGCCGACCCCGTACCGGGTGTTCGGCGCGCAGGCCACCGGCTGCTCGCCGGTGTCGGCGGCGTTCAAGGCGGGCCTCGACGTGATCAAGCCGGTGAAGCCGGACACCATCGCCCGGTCGCTCGCGATCGGTGCCCCCGCCGACGGTCCGTACGTGCTGGACTCCGTGCGGCGCACCGGCGGCGCGGTCGAGGACGTGTCCGACGCCGAGGTTGTCGAGGGCATCCGGCTGCTGGCCCGCACCGAGGGCATCTTCGCGGAGACCGCGGGCGGCGTGACCGTCGCGACCGCCAAGAAGCTCATCGACAACGGCGTGCTCGACCCCGACGCCGACACCGTCCTCCTCATCACCGGCGACGGCCTCAAGACCCTCGACGCCGTGCAGGACCACGTCGGCCCCCTCGCCACCGTCGCACCCTCGGCCGCCGCCGTCCGCGAGGTTCTCGCCCGCAGGTAGCCACGCCCGCAGGCAACCACTCCCCTGGTGGCGCGCACCGCGTGTCCGCGCCACCAGGGGCCGTGGTCATCGGCGACCAGGCGGTGCGCGCGGCTCCCCGCGGGTCACCACCGCCGGACCCGCCACCACCGCGCTGTCCCCGGCGAGATCGGTCCGCACCACCAGGGCACCACGACCGGTCAACGCCGCCACCGTGCGTGGACTCGGATGCCCGTACCGATTCCCGGCACCGACACTGACCAACGCGACCCGCGCCCTGGTGGCCGCGAGAAACTCCGGCGCGGTGTAACGGGAACCGTGGTGGGGCACCTTGACCACCTCCGCGCTCAGGTCGACCCGCCCGGTCAACAGGTCGGCCTGCGCGGCGAGCTCGATGTCGCCGGTGAGCAGCACCCGACCCGCCCGCGTGGTCGCCCGCAGCACCAGGGAACCGTTGTTGATCTCCGTTCCGTCCACTTCGGTCTCGTCGACACGCTCCTTTCCGCTGGGGGACAATACTTCCAGGTCAAGACCCGGCCAGGCGAGCCGCTGGCCCGCGACCAGCTCGACCACCGGGACGTCCGCCGCCGCGGCCTCGCGGCGGACCTGCTGCCAGGCCCATCCGGGCGCCCGGCCCGGCCCGACCGCCACCGCACCCACCGCGCGGTCGGCCAACACAGCAGCCAAGCCGCCCACGTGGTCGGCATGCAGGTGGGTCAGGATCACCACCGGCACCCGATCAACACCCAGCCGATCGAGACAGTCGGCCACGGCTCCCGGCTCCGGCCCGGTGTCGACAACCACCGCACGGTCACGGTCCCCTGTGGACAATGCGACCGCGTCACCCTGACCGACATCGCAGGCGACGACCGCCCAGCCCGGGGGCGGCCATCCGGGCGCGATCACCCGGATCGGGATCACCACGACCATCGCGCCCGTCAGCGCGACCGCCACCGCGATCCTCGTCCGCCTGCCCCGCAGCGCGGCGAGCACCACCAGGACGACGAGCAGCAGCAGGGAACCACCCCACCACCCGCCCGGCCAGTCGAGCGCCGCACCCGGGACATCGGCAGCCTGCCTGCCGACCGTGATCAGCCACCCGACCTCGGGTCCGGCGAGGCGGACCAGCCATTCGGCGAGCCACGGCCACACCGGCATGACGAGCGCGGCCAGGACGCCGAGCACTGTCGCCGGGGCGACGACCGGCGCGGCCACCAGGTTCGCCACGACCGCGACCAGGCTGACCTGACCACTCATACCCGCGACGACCGGCGCCGTCGCCAGGTGTGCCGCCGCCGGGACCGCCAGCGCCTCGGCGAGTCCGCGCGGCACCCGCCGACGCGCCAGCGCGTCCGCCCATCGCGGCGCGACCAGCACCAACGCACCAGTCGCCAGGACGGACAACACGAACCCGAAGGCGACGGCCATGCCCGGATCGAGCACCACCAGTACGATGACGGCCGTGCCCAGCGCGGGCAGCGCGGACCGCTCCCGACCGAGCGCCAACGCGAGCAGACCGACGGCGCCCATCACGCCCGCACGCAGCACGCTCGGCTCGGGACCGGCGAGGACCACGAACCCGACCAACGCGAGCAGCGCCCCGACCGCGGCCCCGATCGGCCCGACCCGCAGCGCCCGCAGCAGGAGCAGGACCGCGAGGCAGACGATCGCCAGGTTCGCCCCGCTGACCGCCAGCAGGTGCGACATCCCGGCAACCCGGAACTCGTCCGCCACCGTGGTGGACAGCCCGTCGGTGTCGCCGACGACAAGGGCGGGCAGTAGTCCCGCCGCTTCGGTGTCGAGGACGCTCGCGGCCCGCCGAAGCCCGTCGCGCAGGACCTCGGCCGCTCGCTGCCAGGAGGGCGCCGTGTCCACTGAGGACGGCGGACCCCGCACCCGCAGCACAGCGACCGTGAGCTGCCCGCCGGTCGCCGGGGCGAGTGTCCCCGTCGCCGTGACGTGCTGGCCGGGCAGCAGCCGGGACCACTGGTCCACGGGTGCGAGCAGCAGGATGGCCCCCGTGGTCGGGATGCCCCTTCCGTCGACTACCTCGGCGGGCACGACCACCGACCGGATACCGGGCCGTATCCCACCGAAGCCGGAGGTCCGCACGGGCCGGGGTCGCTCGACGACCGCCACCCGGATTTCCACGGACTCTCCTCGATCCGCCGGTCCGCGCAGTGGGTCCGTCGCGGCCCCGTGGACGCGGACGGCGACCGGCAAGACCGCGAGCAGACCGCCCGCGAGCAGCGGCCATGCCGCATGCAGCAGCGGCAGGTGGGCTGCGGGTTTTCGGTTGCGGTGTATCAGGATCAGGATGGCCACCACGACGGCCGCGGTGCCGGTGGCTACGGCCAGAACCCAGTGGAGCAAGAGCCCGAGCAGCGCGGCGAGCCACAGGGCGAGGGCGGCGGGTATCAGCCTCCAGTCGTGGGTGGTGGGCAGGCGGGCGGAGTGTGGCGTAGTCATGCCGGCCTAGCGAACCGTGACGAGGTCGCGGAGGGTGTCGAAGCGGGCCGGTCCGATCCCGTCGACCTCACGGAGTTGCTCCACCTTGGTGAACCTGCCGTGTCGGGTGCGCCAGTCGAGGATGCGTTGCGCGGTGACGGTCCCGACTCCCGGGAGGGTGTCGAGTTGGGCCGCTGTCGCCGAGTTCAGGTCCACGGGACCTGATTGCGCCGCGTTGGTGGCGGCGCTCGCGGGGACGGGAATGCCGACATGGACCTGCTCGCCGTCGACCAGGCGGCGGGCGAGGTTGAGGGCGCTGAGGTCGGCACCGGGCAGCGCGCCGCCGCTCGCCTTGATCGCGTCGGCGACACGGGAACCCTCGGGCAGGGTGAGCAACCCTGGGGTGGCGACCTTGCCGACCACGTCGATGACCACACCGGCCGCGGGAGTGGCACTGACGGGGTCGACGGAGGTCGCGGCGACCGGGAGATCGGGTGGGGCCTCGACGGTCGGAGGATCGGACAGCGTGACGAACGCCGCCACGACAGCACCGACGACGACCAGGCCGACGAGCAAGGCGACCGGCACACGGCGTCGCTGGACCGGCGGATGTGGATCGTCAGGAGACCACTCGCGGACGAGGTGGTCCGGGCGACGGCGCCACCACGGTGTACTCGTCCGGGAAGCGACGGAGTCCGAGTCGGGTTCAGGCGTCCAACGCCGAACGAGGCGGCCCAGCCTGCCGCGCTGCCACCACGGTCGGCCGAGGTCGAGGAGATCCGCGCCCGGGTGGTGCTCGGCCACACTGACCTCCGCGGGGGATGGCGAGGACTGGGCCGTCGGGGCTGAGCTGTGGTCGGCTGACGCGCCCTGCTCGGACGGCAAGCACTGGTCTGGCGACTGGCCCTTGTCGGGTGGCAAGGGCTGATCAGCGGGCATCGGCTCGGACAGGCCGGTGATGCGGTCGGGCGGGATGGAGTGGCCGGGTGCCGGGAGTTGATCGGTGCCTGGCGGATGGCGCGGTGTGGACGCGTCCAGCCGGTAGGCGATGGGCGTGGCCTGGCCGCGATGAGAGGGGGCGGCGGCGGGGGTGTCCCAGGGGCGGCCCGCGATCTTGCTCAGGCGGTCGAGAACGTCATCGATGCGGGCCGCGCGGCGGCTTGTGGTGTCGAACATGGATTCGACGTTAGGGAGCCGGGGCGGGCTTTGCGAGGAGGGCCGCGAACCTGTGGATGGATTTCGGGTATGTGGACAAACTAGAGGTCAGCGGCTAGGGCAGACGATGACCCCGAGGACTCCTGGGCCTGTGTGCGCGCCGATAACCGCGCCCAATTCAGAGACGACGCAGCCCGCGGACCGGCGGATGCGTTCGTCGAGCCGGTTGGCGAGTTCAGCGGCCCTGTCGGGTGCCGCGAGATGGTGAACGGCCAGTTGAACCGGCGTGTCACCCGCCGCGTCGACGGCCAGGTCGACCAAGCGGGACAGGGCCCGGCTGGTGGTGCGGACCTTCTCCAGCGGCACGATCTGACCGTTGTGCACGTGCAGCAGCGGCTTCACGGCCAGCGCGGTGCCCAGGAACGCGGCGGCGGCACCGATGCGGCCGCCGCGGCGCAGGTACTCCATCGTCTCCACCACGAAGAAGCACTTGGTGTTCTCCGCCGCCTCGACAGCCGCCGCTTCGACTTCCGCACCGCTCGCACCCTCGGCGGCCACCGCCGCGGCCCGCAGCGCGGCGAAACCCAAGCCCATGACCGTGGTGCGGGAGTCCACCACGCGGACGACGTCCGGGCCGACCTCCGCCGCGGCCAGTCGCGCGGACTCCCACGTGCCCGACAGCTCACGAGACAGGTGAATGGACAGGACGCCGTCCGCGCCCGCGTCGAGCAGGCGGCGATATTCGGCGGCGAACTCGGCGGGGCTGGGGCGGGACGTGGTGACGGTCCGCCGCTCCTGCAAGGCGGTGGCCAGCTCGATCGGGCCGATGTCGATGCCATCGCGGCCTGCCCGGTCGTCGATGTGCACGAACAGGGGCACCACGCGGACCGCGTGCCGGTCGGCGAAGCCCTCTGGGAGGTACGCGGTGGAGTCGGTGACTACGGCGAACGGCACGAGCCGGGAGCCTAACCGGCCTGCCGCCGCGAACCTATGACCTGCGCCGCGCGCCGGAGACTCACTGTCGGTCCACGAGAGGGCCTATCAATTCCGCGACAGCCTTACCGACGAGTTCGTGGCCGTCCCATCCCCAGTGCAGGCCGTCGGCGTTGCCGTGGCCACCCAGCACGTGCTCCCCCACCACCGCGGCGACGTCGATCAGCGGGACACCCGCGCCGTCGGCCCAGCGCTGGATCGCCGACACGGCGTTGGCTCGCGCGGTGTGGACGTAGCCGTACGAGGGCGCGCGGTGCACACCGGGCAGGAGGGCGACAGCAGGCAGCTCGGGTCGCAGCGCGCGGATCGCGACGAGGGTGTCGTCGAGGTAGCGAACCGTCAGCGCGGCAGGCAGCGCGACCGGCCTACCGCGAGTGACCCGGGCCAGCCACGGCTGTGCGGCCTGGTAGCCCCTCCGAACTCGGCGGCGAAGGCTGTCGGGGCGCAGATAGCGGATGCCTTGACGCAGATAGGTCGGCAGCGGCGACGGCAGCGTGTCCATCCCGCCGACAGCCAGGACGAGCACGTCGGCCTTGGGAAGCTCCGGCCACACCCGCGGGTCGCCGATCAGCGACCAGTAGGCGTCGCGAGCGGTCCAGCCGAAGCCCGCGAACAGCTCCGCGTGGCCGCCGATGGCCGCCGCCGCCAGATTCGGCCACAGTCGGGGGTCGTCGGCGGGGTGGGGGCCGTCGGGACCGTGGAAGCACAGTGAGTCGCCGAACGTCAGCACGGTGGGCATCGGGTTTACCCGGTGATCCCCGCGTTGTAGGCGATGAGCCGCCAGCAGAGGCCACTGGCCTCGCGGCGGGCGAGCACCACCCAGTGGCAGTTGCTGATGCCGCCGAGTTGAGCCCAGTAGAGCACCGGCAGCTCTAGGAGACTCCCGGTGAGCGCGGTGATCAGACCGCCATGCGCGCACAGCACAGCGGTCTCATCGGTGCCCTCGTCCAGCACGCCGACGACCTCGGCCGCGCGGCCTGCCACCTCGACTCGGGACTCACCGCCGGGCGGGGCCAACGTGGAGTCGGTCTGCCACTGTCTTCGCGCACCCGGCCATTCGGCGTCTACCTCGGCGCTGGTCTTGCCCTGCCACAGGCCGAGGTTGGTCTCTCGCAGGCGCTTGTCGATACGCAGCGGGACGCCGATGGCCTCGCTGAACACCGTGGCCGTGTCGGTGGCGCGGCGCAGGTCCGAGGCCACAACGACGTCCGGGGAGAACCGAGCCAGCGCGGGCACCGCGAACCTGGCCTGGTTGCGACCCACCTCGGTCAGATTGGAGTCGAGGTGGCCCTGCATCCGCCCGGACGCGTTGTAGTCGGTCTCCCCGTGCCGCCACAGCACGAGCCTGCGCAAGGTCACGTGGCGCCGTCCTCCTCGCCCTCCGCGGGCCCGCGCGGGTCGAACTCGATCCGCGGGCAGTCCTTCCACAGGCGCTCCAGGCCGTAGAAGACGCGCTCCTCGGTGTGCTGGACATGCACGACGACGTCGACGAAGTCGAGCAGCACCCAGCGCCCCTCCCTGGCGCCCTCGCGGCGGACGGGCTTGGTGCCCGCGTCGCGCATCTTCTCCTCGATGCTCTCCACGATCGCGCCGACCTGCCGCTCGTTGGCGGCGGAGGCGATCACGAAGCAATCGGTGATCACGAGTTGGTCGGACACGTCCAGCACGATCACGTCGCTGGCCTTCTTGTCGGCCGCCGCGTTGGCCGCGACCAGGGCCAAATCGCGGGCGTCGGGCGTCGCTGCCACGTCTCTCCTAGGGGTGTCCACAATGTTGCAACCCGTCGAGGGTACCCGTGCCGCCCGCGAGGACCGTACTCACTGGTCAGCGGCGTACAGGTGGCGCTTCGAGATGTACTGCACGACACCGTCCGGCACGAGGTACCAGACCGGCTCACCGGCCGCGACCCGGACGCGGCAGTCTGTCGAGGAGATGGCCAGCGCGGGCACCTCGATCAGGCTGACGGCGCCCGACGGCAGGTGGTCGTCCTCCAGGTGGTACCCCGGCCGGGTGACGCCGACGAAGTGGGCCAGGGTGAACAACTCGTCCGCCTGGCGCCAGGACAGGATCTGGTCCAGCGCGTCCGCGCCGGTGATGAAGAACAGGTCGTCGCCCGGGTACCTGGCGCGCAGGTCGCGCAGGGTGTCGACGGTGTAGGTGGCGCCTTCGCGGTCGATGTCGACCCTGCTGACGGAGAACCGGGGGTTCGACGCGGTGGCGACAACCGTCATCAGGTAGCGGTCCTCGGCGGCGCTGACCTCGCGGCCACCCTTCTGCCAGGGCTGGCCGGTGGGCACGAAGATGACCTCGTCGAGGGCGAATCGCGCCTGCACCTCGCTGGCCGCGACCAGGTGGCCGTGGTGGATCGGGTCGAACGTCCCGCCCATGATCCCGATCCGGCGCCCCTGCGACATAGCCGGGAAGCCTAGTGGTCACGACCGGAGATTCGCCGGTCGCAACCACTAGTGTGCGCACAGCCCTGACGTGGGCCGCAAGGATCTCCCGGTGCACCCGTTCGGGTCATGGCTTCGCGCGATGGTCAGGTTGGTATTACAGATCACCGCGCGGATCGCGGACCATGGGGACATGGCCTGGGAACCGATGCACGATCAGCCGTACACCCCTGTCCCGTACCGCCCGGCGCGGATGAGCGCCGACGACTCGCGGCGGACCGCTGCCGCGCTGCGCGCCAAGATGGACCAGCGGCGCACGGTCCGCGCGTTCTCCCCGGACCCGGTCCCCGAACAGGTGGTGGTCGACGCGATCGCGATAGCGGCGACAGCGCCGTCTGGTGCCCACCAGCAGCCGTGGACGTTCGTGCTCGTCACCGACCCCGACATCCGGGCACGTATCCGGGCGGCGGCGGAGGAAGAGGAACGCCTCTCTTACGCGGGCAGACTGGGCGAGCAATGGCTGTCGGCGCTGCGACCGCTCGGCACGGACCGGCACAAGCCGCACCTGACCGACGCGCCCTATCTGATCGTCGTCTTCGAGCAGCGCTACTACCTCGACGGCGATGAGCAGCACAAGCACTACTACGTCGATGAGTCTGTCGGGATCGCGGTAGGCATGCTGCTGACCGCGCTGCACCTCTCGGGCCTGGCCGCGCTGACGCACACGCCGAGCCCGATGCGGTTCCTGTCCGAGGTGCTGGGCAGGCCGCGCAACGAAAAGGCGTTCGCGGTGGTTCCCGTGGGCTACCCGGCCGACGACGCGACCGTGCCAGACCTGGTCCGCAAGGATCTCGACCAAGTCCTGGTGTGGAGGTAGCCCCGGGCCGATGCGGGGATTGTCGGTGCCGTGGGGTAAGCACGTCGGTGTGGACGAACAGGCATTGCGACATTCGGCCGAGACGCGGTTGCGCGCCCTCGCGGGCCCCGACGCGCGGCTGCGCGACGACCAGTGGACCGCCATCCGGGCGCTGGTCGCCGATCGCGGCCGCGCCCTGGTGGTGCAGCGCACCGGGTGGGGCAAGTCCGCGGTGTACTTCGTGGCGACGGCGCTGCTGCGCGAGCTGGGCGAGGGGCCGACGGTCATCGTCTCGCCGCTGCTGGCGCTGATGCGCAACCAGGTCGACGCGGCGGCCCGCGCGGGGGTGCGCGCGGCGACGATCAACTCGGCCAACACCGCCGACTGGGACGCCGTTCAGGACGCGGTTGCCGACGGCACGGTAGACGTGCTTCTGGTAAGCCCGGAACGGCTCAACAACCCGGACTTCCGCGACACCGTGCTGCCGAAGCTGACCGCGTCGGCCGGCCTGCTCGTGGTCGACGAGGCGCACTGTATCTCCGACTGGGGCCACGATTTCCGGCCCGACTATCGGCGCCTGCGCACACTGCTCGCCGAATTGCCCGACGGTGTTCCGGTGCTGGCCACGACGGCCACCGCGAACGACCGGGTGGTCCGCGACGTGGCCCAGCAGCTCGGCCTGGCCGACGACTCGACCGTGCTGCGCGGGCCGCTGGACCGGGAGAGCCTGCGGCTGGGCGTGTTGCGGCTGCCGACCGCGCAGGCCCGGCTGGCGTGGATAGCCGAGCACCTTCCCGGGTTCACCGGATCGGGGATCATCTACACGCTCACCGTGGCCGCGGCGGAGGAGTTGGCGTCGTTCCTGCGCGACCGCGGGTTCGAGGTCGCGGCCTACACGGGCCGCACTGAGCCTGCCGAGCGGCAGCAGGCCGAGGAGGATCTGCTGGCCAACCGGGTCAAGGCGCTGGTGGCCACCTCCGCGCTCGGGATGGGGTTCGACAAGCCCGACCTTGGGTTCGTGGTGCACGTCGGCGCGCCGCAGTCGCCGATCTCGTACTACCAGCAGATCGGCCGCGCGGGCCGTGGCGTGCGGCGGGCGGACGTGGTGCTGCTGCCCGGCGTCGAGGATCGCGACATCTGGTCGTACTTCGCCTCGCTCGCGTTCCCGGCCGAGCTCGTGGTGCGGCAGGTGCTGGCCGTGCTGGACGACGCGGGCCGGGTGCTGTCGACGCCCGCGCTGGAGCCGCGCGTCGACCTGTCCCGGGGCAGGCTGGAGATGGTGCTCAAGGTGCTCGACGTCGACGGTGCGGTACGCCGGGTGCGCGGCGGCTGGGAGTCCACGGGCGAGCCTTGGGCGTACGACGCGGAGCGCTACGAACGGATCGCGACGGCGCGGGAGAACGAGCAGCGGGCGATCCTGGAGTACCAGTCGACCGACGCCTGCCGCATGGAGTTCCTGCTGCGCCAACTCGACGACCCGCACGCGGCGCCGTGCGGGCGGTGCGACAACTGCACCGGGCAGCGGTGGAGCGCGGAGGTGTCCGGCGAGAGCGAGGCGGCGGCGCGGGAGCGGCTGCGCAGGCCGGGCGTCGAAGTGACGCCGAAGAAGCAGTGGCCGACCGGGATGTCCGCGCTGGGGGTGTCGCTGTCCGGGAAGATCCCGGCGGGCGAGGCCGCCGGGGTCGGCCGCGCGCTGGGCAGGCTGACCGACATCGGCTGGGGCAATCGGTTGCGCGAACTGTTCGCCGCCCCGACCGACGGACCGATCCCGGACGAGGTGTTCACCGCGTGCGTGCAGGTCCTGGCGGCGTGGGACTGGGCGCGGCGGCCGGTCGGGGTGGTGACGATCGGGTCGAGTAGACGCGGCCTGCTGGTGTCGAGCTTCGGTGCACGGCTCGCGGCGATCGGCAGGCTGCCGCTGCTCGGTGAAGTCCAGACGGGTGAGCCCGCCGCACGGGCGAACAGCGCCCAGCGTCTCGCGCGGCTGTGGAACTCGGTGCGGGTGTCCGAGGAACTCGCCGCCCGAGTATCCGAAGTGGACGGTCCGGTGCTGTTGATCGACGACCGGATCGACACCGGCTGGACGATGACGGTCGCCGCCGCCCTGCTGCGGCGGGCGGGCGCTGGGGAGGTGCTGCCCTTCGCACTGGCGACGACGACGTAAAGCGGGATGACACGGCCGTGTCGAACCGGTCCGGCACTCGCCGATCCCTGCCCGAAGGCGCCTTCGGGCAAGACGGGGAGCCGAACCACCGGTCGTCAACCGGCGAATGACACTGGGCGTGTCCCAAAAGGACAGTCGCACCGCATCGGCGCGACCGGGATGCGGTAGTGGATCAAGAAACGGAGGGCAATCCAGCCACGAGCGACGGAACCCCGGCCAGGCACAGGTCTGGAGTAGCGCGACAAGACCAGATCGGCGCCACCCTCGGCGAGGGTCAGTCAGAAACGGAGGAAGCCAAGACGCCAACAACCTGAGCAACGATCCCACGGGCGACGGCCACCAGACGGCCGACAACTCCACCCACTGAGCCGATCATGGGCGGAACGGCGCGACCGATGACCGATGGCCGTTGGCCGTTGGCAATTGCCCAACGGTCACGGGCTGGCGGAACCTCGACCTCCGGGAACGGCACCGCCCAACCGCCACGGGCAAAGGTAAGGCAACCTGGCTGCCGGACAACCCTAACCCTACGACAGCCTGTCGTGGACGAGGGGTTTCCGACTGCCTCGACGCCACCACCCCAAGGGGCACGGGCAAACCGAACCCGCTCGTCGGCAACGCCACAGGCCAACGGTCACGGGCAACGTGGAACCGCTCGTCGGCAACAGCATCGGCCAACCGTCACGGTCGAAGGCAACCCGACCGTCTGCGGCACCACCACTCGACCGTCACGGGCCAACCGGAAGCCGATCCGACGACACCACCGCTCGGCTTTCGCGAGCCAAGCGAAACGCAGGGCGTCGGGATACCACTGCCGGACCGTCAGGGGCGGAGGGGGACCAGGTCGTCGGCGTGGACTACTTCGCGGCGGTGGTCGGGGGGGAGGTCGCGGGAGGAGCGGCCGATGAGGTCCGGGAGTTCGCCCGCGTCGAAGCCGACCACGCCGCGGGCGACGATGTGGCCGGACTGGTCGGCCAGGTCGACTACATCGCCTGCCTCGAACTCGCCGGTCATGGCGGTGATGCCTGCGGCGAGCAGGGAGCGGCGGCGGCCCACCACGGCGGCCACGGCACCGTCGTCGAGGGTCAGGGTGCCTGCGGCGTCGGCGGCGTAGCCCAGCCAGAAGCGGCGGGCGGTGAGCCTGCGGCCCGCGGCGGCGAACGCGGTGCCGACGTCGGCGGCCTTCAGGGCGACATCGGCCTGTGCGGCGGCGGCGAGCAGTACCGGCACGCCCGCAGCCGAGGCCAGTCGGGCGGCGGCGAGTTTTGACGCCATGCCACCGGTCCCGAGTCCAGACCGGCCGGTGACGCCCGCCCGCACACCGTCCACATCGGACTGGCCCGCCACCTCGTCGATACGGCGAGCCGCGCCCAGGCGTGGGTCGCCGTCGTAGAGGGCGTCCACATCGGACAGCAGGATGAGGGCGTCGGCGCCGATCAGGTGGGCGACGAGGGCTGCGAGGCGGTCGTTGTCGCCGAAGCGGATCTCGTCGGTGGCGACGGTGTCGTTCTCGTTGACCACGGGCACCACGCCGAGGGCGAGCAGCCGCGAGAGGGTGCGTTGGGCGTTGCGGTAGTGCGACCGGCGGACGACGTCGTCCGCGGTGAGGAGGATCTGGCCGACCTGCACCGAATAGCGGGCGAACGACGCCACGTACGCATGGCCGAGCGCGAGCTGTCCGACGCTGGCGGCCGCCTGCTGGGTGGCCAGGTCGCGCGGGCGACGCGGGATGCCGAGGGGCGCCAGACCTGCCGCGATGGCGCCAGAGGACACCAGGACCACCTGGCTGCCCGCCGCCAGCCGGGCCGCGACGGCGTCGACGAGGACGTCGAGGCGGGCCGGGTCCAGGCCGCCTTCGGCCGTGGTGAGCGACGACGAGCCGACCTTCACCACGACCAGTCGCGCCGCCGCGACCGCGGTCCGGGTCGGCGAGGTCACTCGTCGTCGTCTTCGGTGCCGGTGCGGCGGGCGATCTTGGCGGCCTTGCGCTCGGACGCGCCGATCCGGTCGCTCAGGTCGAGCCGGGGGTCGCTGCCCCGGCCGTGCATCATCACCGCGACGCCTGCCGGGGTGGACGGCTCCCAGTCGAAGGTGATCGAGCCGATGGTGACCGGGCAGCCCGGCCGCGCCCCGGCCCTGGCCAGCGCCTCCTCGACGCCCAGCCGGGCCAGCCGGTCGCCCAGGTAGCCGACGGCCTCGCTGTTGCCGAAGTCGGTCTGGCGCACCCAGCGCATGGGCCGCTCGCCCAGCACGATGAAGGCGCCGTCCTCGTCCGGGTCCTCGACCACGGTGAACCCCGCGTCGTCCACGGCGGTGGGGCGCAGCACGATTCGGGTGGGCTCGGGGGCGGGTTTGCTCGCCCGGTCGTCCTCGATGATCTTGGCGAGGGCGAAGTTCAGCTCGCGCAGGCCCTCGCGGGTGGCGGTGGAGACCTCGAACACCGGCAGGCCGCGCGCCGCGACGTCGGCGCGGACCAGCTCGGCCAGCTCGCGCGCCTCGGGCACGTCGATCTTGTTCAGCACGACCAGGCGGGGCCGGTCGGCGAGAGTGCCGCCGAGCGCCGGGGTGTAGCGGGCCAGTTCCTCTTCGAGGGCGTCGATGTCGGAGAGCGGGTCGCGACCGGGCTCGTAGGTCGCGCAGTCGACCACGTGCACCAGCACGGAGCAGCGTTCGATGTGGCGCAGGAAGTCCAGGCCGAGCCCCTTGCCCTGGCTCGCGCCGGGAATCAGGCCGGGGACGTCGGCCATGGTGTAGACCGACTCCCCCGCCGTGACGACGCCGAGGTTCGGCACCAGGGTGGTGAACGGGTAGTCGGCGATCTTCGGCTTGGCCGAGGACAGCACCGAGATCAGCGACGACTTGCCCGCCGACGGGAAGCCGAGCAGACCGGCGTCGGCGACCGACCGCAGCTCCAGCACCAGGTCGCGGGTCTCCCCCGGCTCGCCGAGCAGCGCGAACCCGGGCGCGCGACGGGCCTTGGAGGCGAGCGAGGCGTTGCCGAGACCGCCGCGGCCGCCCTGGGCGGCGACGAACCGGGTGCCGTGGCCGACCAGGTCGGCGAGGATCTCGCCGCCCTCGGTCAGGATGACGGTGCCGTCGGGCACCTTCAGTTCGAGGTTCTCCCCCGTGGCGCCGTCCTTGTTGGCGCCCTGGCCCTGTTTGCCGCTGCCCGCGTCCGCGTGCGGGCGAAAGTGGAAGTCGAGCAGCGTGTGCACGTTGCTGTCGACGGTCAGCACGACGTCGCCGCCGTTGCCGCCGTTGCCGCCGTCGGGGCCGCCGAGCGGCTTGAATTTCTCCCGGTGCACCGACGCGCACCCGTTGCCGCCGCTGCCCGCGGCAACGTGGATGACCACCCGGTCGACGAATCGGGACACCAGATTTTCCTTTCAGAACCGCAAAAGACGAGGAGCGGGCCGGATGCGCTCCAGCCCGCTCCTCGTCCGAGGTCTAGCGTCCGCAGAGGTCTGTCTCAGACCTCGACGGGAACGATGTTGACGGTCTTGCGACCGCGCTTCGCGCCGAACTGGACCGCACCGGCGGCCAGCGCGAACAGCGTGTCGTCCTTGCCGCGGCCGACGTTCACACCGGGGTGGAACTTGGTGCCGCGCTGGCGGATCAGGATCTCGCCGGACTTGACGACCTGGCCGCCGTAGCGCTTCACGCCGAGGTACTGGGCGTTGGAGTCACGCCCGTTGCGGGAGCTTGACGCACCCTTCTTGTGTGCCATGGCTGCTCAGGTCCTCTACTTGGTGATGCCGGTGACCTCGACGCGGGTCAACTTCTGACGGTGACCCTGTCGCTTGTGGTAGCCGGTCTTGTTCTTGAACTTGTGGATACGGATCTTGGGGCCCTTGGTCTGCTCGACAACCTTGCCGGTCACCGAAACCTTCGCCAGGGCGGCCGCGTCCGTGGTGACGTCGGTGCCGTCGACGACGAGCACCGCGGCGAGGTTCAGTTCGGTGCCCGGCGCGCCTTCGAGCTTCTCGACCTCGACGACGTCGCCGACAGCCACCTTGTACTGCTTGCCGCCGGTCTTGACGATCGCGTACATCGGGACGGAAGTCTCCTGCTACTAGACGATGGGGGTCATACACGCCCTGGTTCTCAGGTACTGCGTGAACCGGGCTTCGCACGACACAGCCCACCGAACGGCGGGCCGTGTCACAGGTTACGTGGCCGCGGGAATCGTGGTCAAACCGGGGTGGCCAAACGGTGTGGTGATGCTCGCCATCAGCCCTCCTGAGCCGCGGCGACCGGCGGACCCGCGGGTCGCGACGCCGCACGGCGGGGCGTGCGGCGGCGGGGCGCCGCCGCGACCGGCTCTGCCGAAACCGAAACCGGAGTCGGAGTCGAAACCGGACTCGGAGCCGGAGTCGAAACCGGAGCCGAGGCGACCGCGGCCGGGGCCTCGGCGGGCTGAACCACGGGCGCCACCCGGGCGGTGCGGCCGTTGCCGTTGCGACCGTGGTCGGGTACCTCGTCGGGCTCGTCGCGGTCGGCGGGCTTGGCCGTGGCCTTGGCGATGTCGCGGACGGCCACCTTGGCGGCCTCCTCGTTGGCGGGCTCCTTGGTCGACTCCTTGGCGGCCTGCTCCTTGGCACCGCGCTGACCGTCGTCGTTCGCGCCGCCGCGGCCGCGCGAACGCCTTCCGCCACCGCCGCCGCCCTGCTGCTGGCCGCCCTGGTTCTGCTGCTGGCCGCCGCTCTGCTGCGGAGCGCCGCCCTGGGGCTGGCCGCCACTGGACGCCTTCACGTTCGGCTCGGTGCACACCACGACGCCGCGGCCCTTGCAGTGCTCGCAAGTGGTGCTGAACGCCTCCAGCAGACCCGTGCCGACCCGCTTGCGGGTCATCTGCACGAGGCCGAGCGAGGTGACCTCGGCCACCTGGTGGCGGGTGCGGTCGCGGCCGAGGCACTCGGTGAGCCTGCGCAGCACGAGGTCGCGGTTGGACTCCAGCACCATGTCGATGAAGTCGATGACGATGATGCCGCCGATGTCGCGCAGCCGGAGCTGGCGGACGATTTCCTCGGCCGACTCCAGGTTGTTGCGGGTGACCGTCTCCTCAAGGTTGCCGCCGGACCCGGTGAACTTGCCGGTGTTGACGTCGATGACGGTCATCGCCTCGGTGCGGTCGATCACCAGGTAGCCGCCGGAGGGCAGCCAGACCTTGCGGTCGAGCGCCTTGAGCAACTGCTCGTCGACGCGGGTCTCGGCGAAGACGTCCTTCGGGCCGACGTGCCTGCGCACGCGTTCCAGCAGTTCCGGGGCGACGTGGCGGACGTAGGCGTCGATGGTCTCCCAGGCACCGTCGCCCTGGACGACCAGCGAGGTGAAGTCCTCGGTGAACAGGTCGCGGACGACCTTGACCAGCAGATCGGGCTCCTCGTAGAGCAGCGACGGCGCGCCGGAGCGCTTGACGCCGTTGGTGCCATCGGACTTGTCCCGGATGACCTGCCACTGCGCCTGCAGGCGGCGCACGTCGCGGCCGAGTTCCTCTTCGCTGATGCCCTCGGACGCGGTGCGGATGATCACGCCTGCGTCCTCGGGGACGATGCGCTTGAGCACGTCCTTGAGCCTGCGGCGCTCGTTCTCCGGCAGCTTGCGGGAGATGCCGGTGGCGCCGCCGCCGGGGACGTAGACCAGGAAGCGGCCAGGCAGGCTGATCTGGGTGGTCAGCCGGGCACCCTTGTGGCCGACCGGGTCCTTGGTGACCTGGACCAGCACGCTGTCGCCGCTGGACAGGGCCTGCTCGATCTTGCGGGCCTTGCCGTCGAGCCCGGCGGCGTCCCAGTCGACCTCGCCCGCGTAGAGCACGGCGTTGCGGCCGCGGCCGATGTCGACGAACGCCGCCTCCATGCTGGGCAGCACGTTCTGCACCCGGCCGAGGAAGACGTTGCCGACCAGCGAGCCGGTGCCCGACGAGGTGACGAAGTGCTCGACGAGCACGCCGTCCTCCAGCACCGCGATCTGGGTGCGGTCGGTGTGCTCGCGCACGATCATCGCGCGGTCGACGGCCTCGCGCCGGGCCAGGAACTCCGCCTCGGACAGGATCGGCGCGCGCCTGCGGCCCGCCTCGCGGCCGTCGCGGCGGCGCTGGCGCTTGGCCTCCAGCCGGGTCGAGCCGCGCACGCTGCGCACCTCGGCACGGGCGTCGGCGGCCTCGGTCTTCTCGTCGCGCGCCTCGCGGACGTGCACGACGGTGTTGGGCGGGTCGTCGGTGTTCGACGGGTCGTCGTCGCCGTCGCCGCCCTTGCGGCGCCTGCGGCGGCGCCGCCTGCGGCTCGCGGCGTCGCCGGACTCCTCGCCCGCGTCGCCGCCCTGGTCGTTCTCGGCCGCCTCGTCGGCGTCCTCGCCGTCCTCGGGCTTGCGGCGCTGGTCGTCGTCCTGGTCGGAGCCGTCTTCGGCGGCGCCCTTGCCGCGGCCGCGACCGCGACGGCCGCGCCTGCGCCTGCGGCCCGCGCCGCCGTCGTCGTCATCGTCGCCGGGCTCGTCGGCCTCGACCTCGGCCTCGACCGGGGCGGGCTCCTCCTCGACCTTGCGCGCGGCCTTGGCGGGCGCGGCCGCCTCCGGCGGCAGGAACAGCGGCGACGCCGAGGCGAACACCGGGGTCGGCGGGGTGCGCCGCGGCGTGGCCACGGGCTCGACGACCTCGGGGGCGACCTCTTCTGGCGCGTCGGCTTCGGGCGCGGTCCCGGTGAGCGCCTCGGCGACGCGCAGGGCGACATCCCGGGACACGCTCGACTGGGCGCCGCGCACGGGCTCGCCCAGTTCGGTGAGCGCGGCGATGATGTCCTTGCTGCTGACTTCGAGCAGCTTGGCCAGCGCGTGCACGCGTACCTTGACCGGCAGATCGGCCAACGCGGGGTTGGTGGGTGTGGTGGCAGCCCCGCCGGTGGTACCGGCAGGGGTAGACAGATCCGACATGTAGCTCCTCCGCCCCCGGGCGCGTCGTCTCCGACGCGGCCGCTCAGGGGCCTAGTTGTCCAGTTTCCACCGCGCTAGGCGGCGGGAATCCTCGCCTCTCACCGTCTCGGCCACGGACATGGGACCGTGGCCTGCGGACGGCAGGTCGTTCGACTACGGATGAGGCGCGCCGTGTCCCGGCGGACTATCCGGCTGCCGCCGCCCGATCAAGGGCCAGCGGGTCGGACAGAACGCCATCGTCGTCAAGCCGTCCCTGGGCCATCCGGGTCGCCTTCGCGGGCACCGGCGGTTCCAAGGCGGCGACGACGCGGAGCGCACTCAGTACGTCGTCGGGTCGTACGGCCGGTGTTGTCTGCCGGACGACCACCAGCAGTATCCCACACGAGGGCGCCGCACCGGACATGTCGATGCCCACAGCGTCCGGCGAGTCCGCCGGGAGGTCGGCCGAATCGAGCACCTCGGCCCGGATAACCGCTGGTCGGGCGTCGATGAGCTTCCTGCCGTCCTTGGTGAGCCGCTCGACTTCGACGTGCTCCTCGGCGAGCAACAGGCCCACGGCGGTGCGCAGTGTGGCCGCGGACACACCGGGCAGCTCGACCCGCCACCGGCTGGCCTCCATCCGCTCGGCCAGCCCGCCCGGGCCCGCGGTCACCGCCTCCAGGATGTCCAGGTCGGGCGGGAGCGCCTGGTCGAGCACCGCGGCGAGCCGGGCCGGGTCGACGGCCTCGACTAGCTGGATCTCGACGTACTCCGCCTCGCTCGCCACCCCGGTGGGCGCGGCGCCGATCCAGGATATCTTCGGGTGCGGGGAGAACCCCTGGGAGTAGGCCATCGGCACCCCCGCGCGGCGCAGCGCCCGCTCGACGGCCCGCGCGATGTCGCGGTGGGAGGTGAAGCGGAGCCTGCCCCGCTTGGCGTAGCGCAGGCGGATCTTCTGCACCGGCGACGCCGAGGGGTTGGGCTGGTCCTGGCGACTCAGGACGACTCCTCACGGTGGTGACGTTCTGCCCCGGTGGTCAATCACCGGGCCGGTCGAACCGTACCGGGGGGCAGATTCGGCCCGCGCGCTTGTCTCCCGGACCGCCGCCGGCTACCGTCCGCAGCGAGGGACAGCAGAGCCGATCACCCGGCGGACCAGCATGAGGAGGTCACCCGTGCCTCTGCTCCGCCGAGCCAGGGCGGCAGCGGTCGGTGTCGCGGTATTCGCGACCGTGCTCATCGCGCACGGTCGCTCTGTCGCCGCGCCCATGGACGACTCGTCGCCGGGCTGCGCGAGCGACGGGCCCGAGCGGCGCTACGTGGTGCTCTTCGACGTCGGCACCAGCCCCGAGACCGCGAGCGTGAGCACGACCGCGGCGTGCGGGACGGCGGTCGTCTACCACCCGCAGATCGCGGTCGGGGTCGCGGTGTCCACCGACCCCCGGTTCGCCACGCGGATGGGCCGCGACCGGGCGTTCAGCGCCGAGGCCGCGGTCGGCCGCGCCCGGAAGGCAGGCGCGTCGACGGTGCGCTCGGTGCCCTCGGCGGTGGCCACAACCGACCGGTCCGGCGAGCAGTGGAACATGGCGATGATCCGCGCCGACGAGGCCCGCGCGGTCACCCCGGGCGACCGGAGTGTGCTGGTCGGCGTGCTGGACTCCGGTATCGACGCGGACCACCCCGACCTGGCGGACGCCGTCGACCCGGCGCGCTCGGCCGGGTGTCTGAGCGGCAAGGCCGACCCGAGCCCGCAGGCGTGGCGGCCGACGACGTCGCCGCACGGCACGCACGTGGCGGGCCTGATCGCGGCGGCCGACGACGGGCGCGGCATCACCGGCGTGGCGCCCGGCGTGCGACTGGCGTCGGTCAAGGTCGTCGACGACGCCGGGTTCGTCTTCCCCGAGGCCGTGGTGTGCGGGCTGATGTGGGCCGCGACGAACGGGATGACGCTGACCAACAACAGCTACTTCGTCGACCCGTGGCTGCTGACCTGCGACCGCGCCGAGGAGCACGCCGTCTACGAGGCGGTGCGCCGCGCAGTCGACTACGCCGCGCTGCGCGGGGTGCTCACGGTGGCGGCGGCGTCCAACGAGAACGTCGATCTGGCCAACCCGCGCGGGCAGACCGCGGCCGCCCGGGGCACCCGGCGCACGGTCGACGGCAACTGCAAACTGCTGCCCGGCGGCCTGCGCGGCGTGGTGACCGTGTCCGCCGTCGGGCCGGAGCGGCTCAAGGCCGGGTACAGCGCGTACGGCCTGGGTGTGGTTGACGTCACTGCGCCGGGCGGCGAGCAGAGTGGCGACCGGTGCGTGCTGTCGACGGTGCCCGGCGGCTATGCGAAGGCGTGCGGCACGTCGATGGCGACACCGCACGCGGCGGGCGTGGCGGCTTTGCTGGCGTCGCGAAACCCGAGTGCCTCCCCGCAGCAGCTCACGCGGTTGCTGACGGCGCGGGCGCAGAAGGTCGCCTGCCCGGGCGACTACGACCTCGATGGCGCCGACGGGCAGGACGCCTACTGCTCGGGCTACGCCCCGTACAACAGCTTCTACGGCCACGGCCTGGTCGACGCGCTGGCGGCGGTCACCCCGTAGGCGTGCGCAGCAACAGGTCGGTGGCGGGGCCGAACCCGGCTCGGCGGTAGAACGGGACCGAGCGCTCTGTCGGACTGAGTACCAGGCGGACGTATCCGTGGTTGTCGGCGTGCTGGACAGCGGCGGCGAGGAGTTGGGCGCCGAGGCCGCTGTCGCGGTGTTCCGGGACTACATAGACGTTGCTGATGTAGGCCCAGTGGCTGGGTGGCAGGCCGGGGCGTGGCATGCGGGCGAACTCGACCACGTTGAGGAAGCCGACCGGGACGTCGAGTTCGGCCAGCCAGAACTGCCTGCGGGACCGCTCGGCCGCCCACCACCGGGCGAACGCCGTGTCGAAGTCCGGGTCCGTGATCGGGGAACCCTGGTCCTCCTCGGTCCACCGCCTGCGCAGCGCGGCCACCGACGCCAGGTCGGCGTCGGTGGCCATGCGGACCGTCATTGTCCCGTGAGCGCCGGATTGCGGACGGGCGAGCCGACGCCGACGGGGCTGATCGGGAGGAGTTTGCGGCCGGTGGGGCCGATCTCGATGTCGGTGCCCATGGCCGGGCACACGCCGCAGTCGAAGCAGGGGGTCCAGCGGCAGTCGTCCTGTTCGCGGGCGTCCAGGGCGTCCTGCCAGTCGTCCCAGAGCCACTCTTTGTCGAGACCGGAGTCCAGGTGGTCCCAGGGCAGGACCTCGGCCTCGTCGCGCTCGCGGGTGGTGTACCAGTCGAGGGTGACGCCCTGGGGCGGCAGTTCGGCGGTGCACGCGGCGACCCAGCGGTCGTAGGAGAAGTGCTCGCTCCAGCCGTCGAATCGGCCGCCCGCGCGCCACACCTGTTCGATCACGCGGCCGACGCGGCGGTCGCCGCGGGAGAGCAGTCCCTCGATCAGGCTGGGTTTGCCGTCGTGGTAGCGCATGCCGATGTTGCGGCCGAGACTGCGGTCGCGGTCGGAGTTGACCGCCGCGCGCAGCTTGCGCAGCCGACTGTCCACAGTGTCCGGGTCACACTGGGCGGCCCACTGGAACGGCGTGTGCGGCTTGGGCACGAACCCGCCGATCGAGATGGTGCAGCGGATGTCCTTGCGGCCACTGGCTTCCCGGCCCGCGCGGATGACGTTCTTCGCCATCTCCGCGATCTGCAGGACGTCCTCGTCGGTCTCGGTGGGCAGCCCGCACATGAAGTACAGCTTCACCTGCCGCCAGCCGTTGGCGTAGGCCGCGCTGACCGTCTTGATCAAGTCCTCTTCGGACACCATCTTGTTGATGACGCGCCGGATGCGCTCGCTGCCGCCCTCGGGGGCGAAGGTCAGCCCGGAGCGCCTCCCGTTGCGGGACAACTCGTTCGCCAGGTCGATGTTGAACGCGTCGACCCGGGTGGACGGCAGCGACAGGCCGGTGTTGGTGCCCTCGTAGCGGTCGGCGAGCTGCTTGGTGAGCTCGCCGATCTCCGAATGGTCCGCGCTGGACAGCGACAGCAGGCCGACCTCCTCAAAGCCGCTGGCCGCCAGGCCGGTCTGGATCATCGCGCCGATACCGTCGATGGAGCGCTCGCGCACCGGGCGGGTGATCATGCCCGCCTGGCAGAAGCGGCAGCCGCGGGTGCAGCCGCGGAATATCTCCACGCTCATCCGCTCGTGCACGCTCTCGGCGAGCGGCACCAGCGGCTGCTTCGGGTACGGCCAGGCGTCGAGGTCCATGGTCGTGCGCTTGGCGACGGTGGCCGGGACCCGGTCGCGGTTGGGCGCGATCGCGTCGACGTGGCCGTCGAGGCGGTAGGTGACGTCGTAGAAGCGCGGGATGTAGACGCCGCCGGTCTCGGCGAAGCGAGTCAGCAGTTCGTCGCGGCCGCCGGGGCGACCTTCGGCCTTCCACTGCCGGATGATGTTCGTGATCTCCCCGACGGCCTCCTCGCCGTCGCCGAGTACGGCGGCGTCGATGAACTCGGCGATGGGTTCCGGGTTGAACGAGGCGTGGCCGCCCGCGAGGACCACCGGGTGGTCGTCGGTGCGGTCTTTCGCGTGCAGCGGGATGCCCGCTAGATCGAGTGCGGTGAGCATGTTGGTGTAGCCCAGCTCGGTGGAGAAGCTGACGCCGAGCACGTCGAACGCGCCGAGCGGACGGTGGCCGTCGACGGTGAACTGCGGGACGCCGTGCTCGCGCATGAGCTTCTCCAGGTCCGGCCACACCGCGTAGGTGCGCTCGGCCAGGACGTCCGGCAGCTCGTTGAGCACCTCGTAGAGGATCATGACGCCCTGGTTGGGCAGACCGACCTCGTAGGCGTCGGGGTACATCAGCGCCCACCGGACAGCGGCGCTGTCCCAGTCCTTGACGGTGGCGTTCAGCTCCCCGCCGACATATTGGACCGGCTTGGACACCCGGGGCAGCAGGGGTTCAAGTTGGGGAAAGACCGACTCGGCGCTCACAGCGGACCAGGGTAGCCCTTCCATGGTTCACCGGATTCGCGTAGCAATCTGTAGCACCTGCCGGTACGATCGGTTCATGAGCAGGCACATCACTCAGCGGGAGTTGCGCAACGACAGCGCGGCCATCCTCCGCGCGGTCGAGAACGGCGAGAGCTTCGTGCTAACCCGTAACGGCACCCCGATCGCCGAGGTGCGACCGATCCGGCGACGCACGTTCGTCCCGGTCGAGGAACTGATGGCGATGGCGGCCCACCTGCCGAAGGTTGACTTCGCGCAGTTCCGGGCCGACTTGGACGCCCATGTCGATCCGTACCTGGACGATCCGTGGGAGCGACGGGACCGCGACGATGGCTGAGTACGACCGCGCACTGTTCGACACCTCCGTCGTCATCGACTTTCCCAATGTGCCAGTGACAGGCCGCGTACGCGAAGCCGCCATCAGCGCGATCACGCTGGCGGAACTGGCCAGCGGCCCGGCGGCCACAAACGACCCTTCAATCCGGGCCGCACGACAGCAACGTGTCCAGTTCGCCGAGAATGCGTTCGACGTGGTGCCGGTCGACACCAATGCGGCTCGCTACTACGGCCACATTTACGCGCTGGTGCTTGTCCAAGGTAGGCACCCCCGTGGCCGTATCGCAGACCTGCTGATCGCCGCCACAGCCGCGGCCAACGACCTGCCGCTGTTCACTCGCAACCCGAAAGACTTCATCGGACTGGAATCGGTGGTGCAGGTGATTGCGGTCTGACTCAAGTCAGGACAAGAGGAGTTTGCCGAGGCGGCGGGCGGCGACCACGACGCCGATGGCGATCATGGCGGCGAAGTAGGCCAGGTGGCCGAACATCGTGGCGTCCACATACCCCGTCGACAGGCCGCGCATGATTTCGATGGCGTGGTAGAGCGGGAAGCACTTGACCGCGAACTGCAGCGGCTCGGGGTAGACGGTAAGCGGGAAGAACGTGGTGGAGAACAGGAACATCGGCATCAGCGCGAGCTGCACGAGGTCGAAGTCCTGCCAGGACCGCATGAACGTCGTGCACGCCATGCCGACCGCGGCGAACGCGAACGAGATCAGCACCGCCGCCGGGAGGGCGAGCAGGGCCCACGGCGAGGTGAGCAGGCCCAGGCCAAGCATTACGGCGAGGAACCCGGCCGAGTACATCGCGCCGCGGATCAGGGCCCAGGATATCTCGCCGATGGCGACGTCGAGGGGGCCGAGCGGGGTGGCCAGCATCGCGTCGTAGAGCTTGGCGTATTTGAACTTGAAGAAGATGTTGAACGTCGCGTCGTAGACGGCGCCGTTCATCGCGGCGGCGGCGAGCAGCGCGGGGGCGACGAAGGCGATGTAGCTGATCGGCTGGCCGTCGGGGCCCGTCACCTCGGTCACCAGCCTGCCGAAGCCGTAGCCGAGGCCGAACAGGAAGAACAGCGGCTCGAAGAAGCCGGAGACGATCGCCAGGTAGGCCCGCCGGTTCACCAGGAACGAGCGCTCGACCAGCACCCTGGCGCGGCCCGCGTAGAGACCGGTGGGCAGCACGCGGAACAACAGACCGACCCGCGGCGGAACCTGCGGGACATCGGGCTTGGACGTGGTCTGGGTCATCTAGAGCGCCAACCTGCGGAGGTAGTTGCGCCGGGCGAGGTGGACGCCGACGGCGAGCAGCGCCAGCAGATACGCCAGGTGGCCCGCGGTGGGCCACAGCCGCAGCGTGCCGAACGCGGCGTCGCGGGAGATCTCGGTGCCGTGCCAGAGCGGGGTGACCCAGGCGAACGGACGCACCCACGCCGGAAGCTGCTCGACCGGGAAGAAGGTGCCCGCGAACAGGGTCATCGGCATCACGATGAACCGGAAGATCACGTTGAACTGCTGGCCCTCGCTGTCGATGGTGGCCGCGTAGGCGACCACGGGCGCGGCGAACGCCATCGCGGTGAGCACGGCGAACACCAGCGACAGCGCGACGCCCGGCCCGGTCAGCGCCCCGAGCAGGCCCGCGACCAGCAGGAACGCGATCGACGAGAAGGCCAGCCGGGCCGCGATCCAGGTGAGCTGGCCCGCGACGAGCTGGCCGGCGGTGATCGGAGTGGCGGTGATGCCGAGATAGGTCCGCTGCCACTTGAACGCGGACAGGATCGGATACGTGGACTCGAACGACGCCGTCTGCAGCGCGGCGGACACCAGCAGCGCGGGCGCCAGGTACTGCGCGTACGGCAGGCCGAGGGTGACCTCGCTCGGCCGGACCTGCGACCCGAACCCGATGCCGAGCGCGACGAGGTAGAGCACGGGCTGCAGGACGCTGGAAATGACCGTGGAGCGCCAATTGCGCCGATACCAGATCCACAGCCCCTCGACGACCAGCAGGGTGGCGCGCACCGGGGACAGCACCTGGCCGGTGCCGCGGCGGACTGCCACGGCCTCGGCGGCCATCAGTCGACCAGCGTTCGGCCGGTGAGGCGGAGGAAGACGTCCTCCAGCGTGCTGCGGCGCACCAGGCTCGACACCGGCCGCACGCCGCGGGTGTGCGCGGCGGCCAGCGCGGCCTCGCCGTCGGCGGTGTAGAGCAGCAGCCGGTCGGGCAGCGCCTCGACGCGCTCGGCGAGGTCGGCCACCTGCGGCTCGACGGCGGCCTGGTCGTCCGGGGCGAAGCGCAGTTCGAGCACCTCGCGGGTCGAGTACCGCGCGATCAGCTCGCCGGGGCTGCCCTCGGCGACGATCTTGCCGCCGTCCATGACGACCAGGCGGTCGCAGAGCTGCTCGGCCTCATCCATGTAATGAGTGGTGATGATGAGCGTGACGCCGGCCTGCTTGAGCCGGAACAACCGGTCCCAGAGCAGGTGCCGGGCCTGCGGGTCGAGACCGGTGGTGGGCTCGTCGAGCAGCAGCAGCTCGGGGTCGTTGATCAGCGACCGGGCGATCGTCAGCCTGCGCTTCATGCCGCCCGACAGCGGTTCGACCTCGTCGTCGGCACGCTCGGTGAGCTGCGCGAAGTCGAGCAGCTCGGCGGCCTTGGCCCGCACGTGCGCCTTGGTCAGGCCGAAGTAGCGGCCGTAGACGTGCAGGTTCTGCCGGACGGTCAGTTCGGCGTCGAGGTTGTCCTGCTGCGGCACCACGCCGAGCCGGGCCCGGATGTGCGGGCCCTGCCGGTCCGGGTCCATGCCGAGCACGGTCAGCTCGCCGCGCGTGCGCGGGGAGACACAGGCGACCATCCGCATGGTGGACGACTTGCCCGCGCCGTTGGGCCCGAGGAAGCCGAACGCCTCCCCGGGCCGCACGTCAAGGTCGATCCCCTTGACGGCCTCGAACTCACCGAAGCGTTTGGTCAGATCTTTCGCGCTGACGAGCGCGCCGTTGCCACCCACAGGAGCGACCCTAGACGCAGGCACCGACAGTGCCGAGCGAGTTGGCGACTACAGGTTCGGGAACCAGAGCTTGATCTCGCGCTCGGCGGACTCGACCGAGTCGGAGCCGTGCACGAGGTTGTACTGGACCTCCAGGCCGAAGTCGGCGCGGATGCTGCCCGGGGCGGCCTTGTCGACCGGGTCGGTGCCGCCCGCGAGCTGGCGGAACGCCGAGATCGCCCGCGGCCCCTCGATGACCAACGCCACGACTGGGCCGGAGGTGATGAACTCCAGCAGCGACTCGAAGAACGGCTTGCCGTCGTGCTCGGCGTAGTGCTGCTCGGCGACGCCGCGCTCGACGTGCCGCAGCTCCAGCGCGGCCAGGGCGAGGCCCTTGCGCTCGATGCGGGAGATGACCTCGCCGACCAGCCCGCGGCTCACGCCGTCGGGCTTGACCAGGACCAGGGTGCGCTCGCTCACGGCTGCCGGACTCCTTCGTGCGGGAAGCTGCCCCGTGCCGCGCACGAGGGTGCCGCCAGCGTAGCCGGCGGTCCCGGTCGCGCCGCGGGTGGCCGGGCGGCGAGCACCGATATCGTCCCGGGTATGACTTCGTCCGGCCCGTGGTGGGCGATACCGGCGTTCACGCTCGGCGGGGTGCTGTTGACGCTGCTGGTGACGGTGTGGCTCGACCACCGCAAGGGAAAGCGCGAGACGGCGGCGCGACTGGTCGAGCACACGCGGGAATCGGTCTTCCGGTGGACCGAACGGAAACTGGACCTCTACGGCCGCCACCTCAAGAACTGCCGCGAACTGCGCGACGTCGAGGTGTGGCCCGCCGCCGATATCGGGTCGCCCGTCGACGCCATCGTGGGCACCGCGACGGAAATCGTGTTCATCGCGCCCGCGGCGGTGTCCGGGCCCGCCGAACGCACCGTGACGGCGGCACACGCGCTCGCCGACGTCGTCACGGAGATCCGCGCGAACAGCAAACCCGGCCACCAGGGGACGATCGACGCCCGGTTCCGCGACCGATTCGCCGACGCCGAACGGGAATTCGCCGCCGCTGTCACCGCGTTCACCGCCGCGGCCCGCCGCGACGCCGACATCGACCCGGCGAGCCGGGAAACCGACCAGCCGCGATGACCGGCTCGTGGGTAAAGGCACCGATCAGCGTGCACGCCGCGACCTGGTCGACGCTGCCGGACACCAAGAAGGTGCTGTTCGTCGTGCACACGGTGACCTCGGCGAACCGGCTGCTCGATCTGGTGCACCTGTTCGACTCCGACTTCCGCGTGCAGCTCGTGTTCACCTGCCCGGACGCCTCCGCAATCACCACCGGGGTCGCCGAATTGTTCGCGGACCTCGGCGTGATCGCCATTCCGTGGCAGCAGGCGATTCACACCGAATGGGACCTCGCGATCACCGCGAACACCAGCGGAAACCTGCACGAACTCACCGCGCCGCTGGTCGTCATCTCCCACGGCGTGGGCTATAGTAAACACTTACCCGGAAACCCGGAAACCCGGAAACCCGGAAACCCGGAAACCCGGAAACCCGGAAACCCGGAAACCCGGAAACCCGGAAACCCGGAAACCCGGAAACCCGGAAACCCGGAAACCGGTTTACGGCCTTTCCGCGCACTCACTGCTCAGCGGTGGGCGGGTCGTGCCGCGAGCGCTGGTGCTGTCCCATTCCGAGCAGCTCGACCGGCTCGCGCGGGATGTGCCCGACGCGGTGCCGAACGCGGTGGTGGCGGGCGATCCGCGGTTCGACCGGATCACCGCCAGTCTCGATCTCCGCGCCCGCTACCGGGCCGCGCTGGGTGTCGCCGAGCACGAGCGGCTGGTGCTGCTGTCCTCGACCTGGTCGTCGCGGTCGCTGTTCGGGGCGTGGCCTGAGCTGTTCCGCCAGGTGCTGGCCGAGCTGCCGGTAGACCGCTACCGGGTCGCGGGTGTCCTGCATCCGCATGTCCACTATGGACACGGCAGGCGACAGGTCCGGCTCTGGCTGGCCGACTGCCTGCGCGCCGGGCTGCTGCTGGTGCCGCCCGCGGAGGGCTGGTCGGCCGCGGTGATCGCCGCCGACGTCGTGGTGGGCGACCACGGGGCGGTCACCTGCTACGGCGCCGCGATCGACCGGCCGGTGCTGCTCGCGGCGTTCCCGGCCGAGGACGTCGCCGCGGGGTCCTGTGTGGCCGAACTCGGTGGTACGGCGCCGATGCTGGACGGCGGCACACCGCTGGAGCGGCAGATCGAGGACGCCGTGACCGGACACGAACCCGGCCGCTACCACCGGGTGCGGGACCTGGTCAGCTCGCTGCCCGGCGCCGCGGCCGCGCGCCATCGGGCCCTGGGCTACGCGCTGCTGGGCTTGGCCGAACCCGAGCACGACGCGCTGGTGCCGGTGCTGTCGACCGACGGCCTGCGCCCGACCGAGGCGGGCGTGGCCGCGCTGCGGGTGTCCGGCGAGGTGGACGAGGCGGGCACGGTGACGCTGGTCCGCCATCCCGCCGACGTGCTGCGCGGCCGGGCGACCCGCCATCCCGTGCAGGTCGACCCGCACCTGGTCGTGCACACCGACCATCCGAGCCCGGCGCTGCGCGGCGCGGCCGACATCGTGTTCGGCGACGACGCCGACCGGGCGCTGGAGCGGCACCCGTACTGCGCCATGGCCGCGTCGATCCACCACGACCACGCGCGCGTGGTCACCCGGCGGAACCCGGCCGCGCGGATCGTGGTGCGCTCGACCGGGGCCGACCCGCTCGCCTGCGTCTCGGCCCTCTACCTCTGGCAGACCCACCGTGCCGACGACCCGCCCGCGGAACTGGTGGTGGACCTGGGATCGGGCCCGCCGTGCCGGGTCACCGTCCACACAGGCTAGTGGTCACGACCGGAGATTCGCCACCACTAGTCGGCCCGGAACTCCTAAAGCTACGGCGAGCCGCAAAGTAGCGGTGAGCTATCTTTCGGGTTCGTCGCGTAGTGGTTGCAAGTAGGTCAATCCCGGTGAAATGGGCGACCTTTTCCTTGATCGTGAGCCATGTCCTGGTGGTGGTCTCGGTCTGGGAGTGGTGGGGATGCGCGCGGAGTGGGAACCGGATGAGCTGATCGGTTCGTGGACGCTGGTCGAGGGTGATTGGAAGCTGATCCGTAACAAGTCGGGCGCGACGCGGTTGGGGTTCGCGTTGTTGCTGAAGTTCTATGAGCTTGAGGGCCGGTTCCCGGACGGTCCGCAGGCGGTTCCGCTGGTCGCGGTCGACTATGTGGCGTCGCTGGTGAAGGTCGACGCCGGGGAGTTCGCGAAGTACCGGTGGACGGGGCGGACGATCGAGTATCACCGCAAGCAGATCAGGGAGGCGTTCGGGACGCGGCCGACGACGGAGGAGGATGGGGACCGGTGGGCACGGTGGCTGGCGGAGGAGATGTGCCCGACGGAGACGAGTCGCCAGCGGCTTGCTGAGGCGCCGCAGATGCCGGAGCGAGGATGTGGAGCCGCCGACGCCCGGCCAGGTGGAGCGGGTGGTGGGGTCGGGCCTTTCCAAGTTCAAGGTGGCGTTCTCGGGGGGCGTGGTGGGCACACTGGGGTCGGTGGTGTGCGGCAGGTTGCAGGATCTGCTGGACCGTCCGCATGTGCTGGCGGAGTTGAAGTCCGACCCGGGTCCGCTGGGGTTGGACACGTTGCTGGCGGAGATCGGGAAGCTGGCGACGGCTCGGTCGCTGGGGCTGCCGGACGGGGTCTTCTCCGGGGTGTCGGATCGGATCGTGGCGGCGTGGCGGACGCGGGCGATGCGGATGTACCCGTCGGACTTCGAGGACAGCTCCGAGCCGGTGCGGTACACGCTGCTGGCGGCATTGTGCTGGACGCGGCAGGCCGAGCTGGTCGACGGGCTGGTCGGGCTGCTGATCGACCTGATTCACCGGATCAACGCGCGGGCCGAGCGGCGGGTGGAGCGGGAGCTGGTCGGCGAGTTGACGAAGGTACGGGGCAAGCGCGGCATCTACGTCAACATGATCAAAGCCGCGATCGAGCGCCCCGACGACACGGTGCGGGAGGCGGTGTATCCGGCGGTGCCGGGTGGGATGGGAACATTGAAGTCGCTGGCGCGGGAGCTGATGGCCACCGAGCGGGCTGTCTCCGAGCGGATCCGCTACCAGCTGCGCGGCACCTACTCCCACCACTACCGGCGGATGCTCGGGCCGATCCTGGCGGCGTTGGAGTTCAAGTGCAACAACACCGCCTACCGACCGGTGATGGACGCGATCGACTTGCTGTCTCGGTACGCGGGGGTCGCGGCGACCGAGCGGTACTACGCCGAGACCGAGCGGGTGCCGATCGAGGGCGTGGTGCAGTGGGCGTGGCGGGACGCGGTGGTGGACGCCGAGTCCCGGCGGGTCGAGCGAATCCCGTACGAGCTGTGCGTGCTGATCGCGTTGCGGGAGGCGCTGCGGCGCCGTGAGGTGTACGTGCAGGGCGCTGGCCGGTGGCGCGATCCGGACAAGGACCTGCCCGGCGACTTCGAGACCAACCGCGACGTCCACTACGCCGCCCTGTCCAAGCCCCTGGATGCCACCGAGTTCGTAGCCGACCTCAAAAGCCGCCTGACCGCAGGCCTGAACTGGCTGAACACCGGCCTCGTCGAGGGCACCACAGGAGGCGTGAAGATCACCACCCGGAAGGGCAGGCCGTGGGTGTCGGTCCCGAAGCTCGACAAGCTGCCCGAGCCGAAGAACCTCACCGCTCTGAAGGCCGAGGTGCAGCGCCGCTGGGGCACCATCGACCTGCTGGACATCCTGAAGAACACCGCGTTCATCACCGACTTCCCCGACCTGTTCACCTCGGTCGCGACCCGCGAGGTCCTGTCCAAGGAGACCTTGAGCAAGCGACTTCTGCTCGTGTTGTTCGCGCTCGGCACCAACATGGGGGTCCGACAGATGTCAGCGACCGGTGAGCACGGCCACACCGAGGCCGAGCTACGGCACGTCCGCCAGACCTTCATCACTCGGGAGAACCTGCGTGCCGCGATCGTGTCCGTGGTGAATGCGACCCTGGAGGCCCGGGATCCGAAGTGGTGGGGGGAAGGCGACGTCGACGGCATCGGACTCAAAGCGGTTCGCCTCCTGGGACTCCAACCTGATGACCGAGTTCCACGCCCGGTACGGCGGCTACGGCGTCATGATCTACTGGCATGTCGACAAGGGTCGGCTGTGCGTCTACTCACAGCTGAAGTCGTGTTCCTCCTCGGAGGTTGCGGCGATGATCGAGGGGCTGCTGCGGCACGGCACCGACGCCGACATAGAGGCGAACTACACCGACACCCATGGAGCTTCGCTGGTGGGTTTTGCCTTCACCGAGGTCCTGGGGTTCAAGCTGCTGCCCCGGCTGAAGAACATCGGCGCGATCCAGCTGTACGCGCCGACCGCGAACCAGGCCGCGTGGCCGAAGCTGGCGAAGGTCCTGAAGCAGCGGCCGATCGACTGGGATCTGATCGCCCGCAACTACGATCAGATCATCAAGTACGCGACCGCGCTCCGCCTTCGCACTAACGAGGCCGAGCAGGTGCTGCGCCGGTTTATGAAGTCCAAGAGTGGGGGCCCCAAGCAGCCGGTCTACCTCGCCCTGGAAGAACTCGGCCGGGTCGTGCGCACCATCTTCGCCTGCGACTACCTCGCCGACGAGGAACTCCGCCGTGAGATCAACAATGGGCTGCAGGTCGTGGAGAACTGGAACGGCGCCAACGACAAGATCTTCTACGGTCGCGAGGGCACCCTCACCGGTTCCGATCGCGGGCACGCCGAGGTGTCCATGCTCGCACTGCACCTACTCCAGTCCTCGCTGGTGTTCATCAACACCCAGCTCCTCCAGGCCGTGCTACGAGATCCGAAGTGGGCGCGGAAGCTCACCGACGAGGACCACCGGGCGCTCTCACCCCTATTCTGGGCCCACATCAACCCCTACGGCCGGTTCCGCCTCGACATGAACACCCGCCTCGATCTCAGTCTGGCCGCCTGAGGACGAGTTCATGCCGATCCCCGGTCGTTCCGGGGGCGCGCGGATCGGATGTCCCAGGTCGGCTCGTGGAGCTGATCGTTGTACACGATGATGTCAGCGTGATCGGTCGGGCGGGCTGTCGCGAAGTAGAGCTGTTGGGATGGGATGTAGCGGTGGCGCCAGGACCGTTCGATCTCGGCGGCATCGGCGGATCCGGCCATCGCCATGCTGCGGGTCAGGGCGCGATCTATGGTCTGCTCGAAGTCGACGGACACGAAGATCCGCAGATCCCATTGGTCGATGAGTTCTGGCCGCAGGAGGAAGACGCCGTCGAAGAGGAGTACGGCGTCTTCGACGGCGGTCGTGGCCGGTGAGGACAGCGAGCCGGTCAGCATCGCGGTCGTAGACCGTGTGCTGGAACTTGCGGTCTCCGCCTGGGCCGAGCGGATCAAGCAGGACTTGGCACAGCGCTTTGTGATCGTGAGCGTCGTGCCGCCATCGAAGACACAAGCCACGAGAACCCGGGCGGCGCGGCCATCGTCGCCTATCTGGTCGGCGAACGGCGACCCGACGAGCTGCTCACGAGCCAACTGGGTAGTTGGCTACCCGCGCCGATGATTCCACGCGTCTACGTCTGGCTGGACGAGATGCCTCTCAACCGCGCGGGCAAGATCGATCGTCGAGCGCTCGCCAAGATGCTTGATCCCACCCGCACTCCCCCACCCGGACGCAACACGCAACCCTCACGTTGTGCCATTCACTGGCGCGGGCGGGACGGATACGGGAAACTGTCCCGATGCCTGCTGAGTACACCCAAAGTGACCAGTTCCGTGGTGCCCGCATCCACCTGTGCGACCTCTCCGGCCTCGAGATTCGCGATTGCGACGTCACCGGCCTGAAGATCGTGGACTGCTATGGGGGCAACGTCTCCCTCGGTGGCGGCTTCGAGCGTGTCGTTGTCAACGACGTCGACGTGACCGCCTACGTCGAGGCCGAGCTCGACCGGCTGCATCCCAACCGGGTGCTGGCCCGTGAGGCCACGTCCGCCGCCGAATACCGGGCCGCTTGGGATGCCATCGAGAAGCAATGGGAGGAGACGCTCGACCGCGCCAGGCGCCTACCCGAGGCGAAGCTGCACGAGCAGGTCGACGGCGAGTGGTCGTTCGTCGAGACGCAGCGGCATCTGCTGATGGCCAGCGATGCCTGGATCGGCAACGCCGTGCTCGAGGAGGACGCGCCGTACCACCCGTTGGGCCTTCCTGGCGGCGGGATGCCGGCCGAAGCATCGGCGAAGCTCGGGCTCACCCTCGATGCCACCCCGACGCTCGACGAGGTACTCGCGCCGCGGCTCGCCCGCATGGCCACGATGCGCCGGGTCGTCGACGAGCTCACCGAGGCCGAGCTCGACCGGGTATGTGGTCGCAAGCCGGCCGACCCCTACCCGGACAAGGAGTACGTCGTGCGCCGCTGCCTCACGGTGGTGTGCAAGGAAGAGGCCGAGCATCACCGGTATGCGGTCCGCGACCTCACCGTGCTCGAGGCCGGTGCCCGAACCGAGTGAAGGCGCGTCCCGGCAATGGACGGCGATCTCGCGATCCTGCGCTCGACCAGCCCATCTTGCTGTCGGAGCCCCTCATCGCACCCGCACTGCCCAGCCAGGGCGCGGTGCCGACCGGCGAGGTAGTCACGACCGGCTACGGAAAGACCAGCAATGCGGGCTTCCCCAACGAACGACGCGAGGTCTTCCTCGATGTCACGCCGCGGTGGACCTGCGAAGGCATCTACCAGTTCGTGAAGCCGATCACGCCCGGAATGAACTGCACCCGCAAATCCGGCCAGACGGCCGGAGCATGCGGCACTGGGTGATGTCGTCATCGGAATCGTCTCCTGAAATATCTCTGGCCAGTGCGGCAACCCGATCTATCCCACCGTGAATAGGAATGTTTCTCAGCACCGAACCTGGATAAGCGGCAACGTGGAGAGGTAGCCGGCGGTTCATCCACCTGCCTTCAGCCGGAACGCGAGGCGGCGGGGCGCCTGCACGCGATAGCTGTCCGTCACCAGCTCGGCAACCTCGACCCAGTCCGTCTCGTCGTCCAGCACCATTCCCACGACATTCACACCCCAGTCGGCCCGGAAGAACGGAGGGCCGGCATGCGCCAGCGCGGCCAACTCCCCGGGCGGCGCCCGGAAGGTCATCAGGATGGCCGGATCGTCCATATCGATGTACGCCGACCGCCTCCCGTCGGTGGTGTAGACGTGCAGGAACGTCCGCCGGCGAATCCGCCACCGCAGGCCGATCCACGCCGGCTCCTCGTACGCCTCGGGCAGCTCCCCGCAGATCACCCGGAGCCGGCCCACAACGGCGGGTGGAACGTCCGCGATGTCGCTCATCTGTACCTCCCGCGCCCATCCTGCCCGCCGGGTAGGACATCAGCACATCAGAGTCTCCGGGGTTGGCGGGGCCGCGCCGACGTCATAGGACTATCGGGCCCAGCTCGGTGACGACGCTGGCAAAGGTTCGGATGAGATCGGTTTCGGCGGCGGTGCGCCAGACAAGCGCGAAACGGGCGAGTGGTGCGTCGCGGATGAGCGGGTAGGCGATGCCGGGGTGTGGCGCCAGGCGTCTGGCTTGGGCCGTCACGGGTGCGATGGCCTCGCCGGTGAGCAGGAGTGGGATCTCCTGGTCGAAGCCGGCGACTTTCGGGCCGATGGTGATCGGTCGGCCGCTGGGGGTGTGGGTGGGGATGAAGGTGTGGCGCCAGTAGTCCGGCGCGGCGCCGCCGATCACCGTCCGGTCGGCGAGGGCCTCCAGGGAGACCGAGTCCTGTTGGGCCAGGGGTCGGTGGCGGACATCGCCATCACGATGGGTTCGGTGAACACGACGGGGCCAACGGTGAGGTCGGGCTCGCGGATGGGCAGCCACGGGAGCGTCGCGTCCAGCTCTCCGGCGCGCAACGGACCGAAGGGGTCAGCGAAGGTGAGGACACGGATCCGCACCTCGCTGTCCGGGCGGCGCTCGGCCAGGGCGTCGAATAGGGGGCGCAGGTCGTCGAGGTTCCACCCGAAGATGCCCAGGCGCAGCACGGCGGCTTCGGCCCAGGAAGACTGCCGGGCCCGTTCCAGGCTGTTCCGCAGGTCGCGGTAGACCTGTCGCAGGTCGTCGCGCAGCCGCACACCGGCCGACGTGCGGGGGACCGTTCTGGTGGAATGAGATCTGTCCTCGAGGACGCGGTTCACACCCAACCGCGCTCTTGGCCAGGGCGCGGGGGTGGACCTGCAACGGAACCGTTTCTCCACTTACAGCGATCGCGAGCCTGGTATCCGCGTGAGCCTTGGAGGGCCGCCGACGACAACGCAGTGTTTCATAGGTGGTCACTTATGAAACAGAGAGCACCCGGCTCCGGCGATAGGCGCCGACCAGGGTCGCCCGGGCGAGAATCGTTTCACGCCGTGTTTCAAATCGATTGTGTTTCAAATCGACTCATGAAACGATTTCCGGGTGAGTGACACCACGGAAGCGTTCCTGCGGGTGGAGGCCTTCGCCTGCCCGATGTCGACGTGCGGAGTCCCGGCTGGATCACCGTGCCGGACGACCAAGAACCGGGTGGCCGTCCAATACCACACCGCCCGGTTCAAGCTCGTGCCCGCGCTGGCGAAGGTGCTGAACGTGCTGACCCCGGCGCTACGGCGGCCGGGCACCGCCTGGACCCGGCTGCCCGCACCTCCCGCAGCCACCGCGCCGACCGGGCACGCCAAGATCGGCTACGCACGCGCCTCCACCGCCCGCCAATCCCTGGACACCCAACTCAACGCCCTGAAGACGGCTGGGGTAACCCGCGTCTTCTCCGAGAAGGTCTCCACCCGCATCACGACCCGCCCCGAACTCGAACGCGCCATCGCGCACGCTGCGGACCTGCGCGCCTCCGGCGTCGCCGTCACCCTCGTCGTGCACGAGCACAAGCGGCTCGGCCGCGGCCTGGAACTCGCAGAGCTCGCCGAACGGCTGCGCGCCGGCGACATCGGCCTGGAATTCCTCACCGGCGAACTCCAAGGCCACCACGACCCCGGCGGTATCGTGTTCGCCGTCCTGGCCGCCCTGTCCGGCATGGAACGCGAGTACATCCGCGACAAGACCCTCGACGGCCACGAGTCCGCCCGAGTCCGCGGCAAGAACATCGGCGGCGCCACCGTCACCGACCCCGCCATGCTGTCCATGGCCCTGCACCTACGCGGCCAAGGACAGAGCCTGCGCGACATCGCCGCCCAACTCCTCATCACCCAAGGCAAGAAGAAGGGCAAACGACCTTCACCCGCCACCGTCATGCGAATGCTCCGCGACCACGACGAACACGCCACAGCGGCCGAGACCAACGAGATAGAGCCGGCCCGCTGACGAGCACCAAAGCTCTACCTTGCGGCTCGCCGTAGCTTCAGGAGTCCTGGGCCTAGTCGGGCTCCAGTTCGCCGAGCCGGGGATCGCCGAGTTCCCGGTAGATCTCGATCAGGCGCCGGGTGTTCGGCGCTACCTCGACGCCGAGTTCGCACAATGCCCGCAGGGCCGCCGCCTCGCCGCGCCGCGAGCCGTCGACCGCGAATCCCGTTGCGGCGCGCCGAAACCAGGCTGTGGCGTCGAGCCCCAGGGCGGTGCGGACGAGCCCGATCTCCAGCGCGGTCTTGGCCTGGTTGTCGGTCTCCGCGGTGGTGTCGAAGTAGTCCGCCGCGCGGGTCAACTCCTCGGCCGCGTCCTCGAATCGGCGCGCCTGGGCCAGGAACCGACCGCGCTGCAGCTCGATGATCGCGCGGGTTCTCGGCAGCGCCTCAGAGTCCACTAAGGACACTGCCTGCGATTCATCCAAATAGGATAGTGCGGATGCCGGGTCGCCCTGCGCGGCAGCGACTTTGCCCAACCACTCCAACGCGGACTGCACGCCGGAAGGGTCCCCGACCTCGCGGGCCGCCGCCAGCGACTCGGCGAACAGTGCGGCCGCGTCGGCGAGCTTGCCGGTCTTGAGGAGCACGGCACCGGACTGCGACGCCATCCGCATCACCGCCCGGCGGTCGCCGGTCCGGTTCGCGGCGGCCAGACCCGCCCGATGGGTCGTCTCCCAGTCCTCGTAATGCCCGTGCAGGTGCAGCACGCCCCACAGGGCCTCGCACAACTGCCACGCCAGGTCGTCGGCCTCGTGCCGCTCCGCCAACAACACGGCGTCCACGAGATTCGCCCGTTCCAGCTCCAGCCACGCCAGCGCCTTCGCCCGGGCCAGCTCGGGCGTTTCCGCCGTGTGAGCGGCCAACGCGGCGTACCGCGGCCCGCTTCTCGGCCTGCCCGAGAGCGCCTTGTCGTACGGCACCGCGGTGTCCAGGTACCACTCGATGCCCCGGATGGCCGCGGGCACGGCCGCGTCGGGCTCCTCGCGGACCAGGCAGTCCCGGGCGTGCCAGCGCACGAGATCGTGCATCGCGTAGCGGTCCGCGCCGACGCGGCTGAGCATCTGGGCCTTGACCAACACCGCGAGATCCGCCTGGACCTGCTCCCGCGACCCGCCCAGCAGCGCCGCCGCCGCGCTCGCGCGGAACTCCGTGCCAGGATGGACACCCAGCACGATCCGATACGTCCGCGCCACCCCCGCCGACAACCCGGCGTAGGTCCGATCGAAGCTCTCGCGGACAAAGCCCTGCGCGTCGTCGTCCAGCGCGGCCATCCCCCGGCTGCTCAACCGGCGCAGCAACTCGGGCCGGTCCCACCGCTCGGTCATCGCGACCTGCGCGGCCGTCGTCGTGATCGCCAGCGGGTATCCCCCGCAGCCGCGCACCACCGCTGCCGGGTCCACCCCGTCGACCGAACACCAGTCCGGGCCGAGCATCCGCTCGAACAGCTCCGCGCCGAACACCGGGTCCAGCGGCGGCACCGGCACCGGCCGGAAGCCGAGTCGAAACAGCTCCCGCATCGGCGTGCGGCACACCGCCACCACGGCGGATCCCGGCGCGGACACCAGGAACGGCTTGACCTGGGCCGGATTCGGCACGTCGACCAGCACGATCAGCAGCTTCTTGCCGGAAGTCTTGGTCAGCAGGCACTTCTGCCGGTCCGACACCGACACCGGCAGATCGCCCGCGGGCACCCCCAGGGCCACCAGCGCGCTGCCCAGTGCCTCGCTCAGCGCCGCCGGGTCGCCGTGTTCGGCGTCGCCGAGGTCCACCACGACCGCGCCGTCGGGGAACCGGTCCGGCTCCTCCCAGTACAGCTTCCACACCGCGCTCTTGACCCCGACCCCGCCCGCGCCGTGCAGCGCGACGAACGCGGGCAGGCCCAGTTCGTCGGCCTTGCGGAACTCCGCCCCGATCGCCGCCCGCACCGCGTCCCGGTTCACGAACACCGACGGCACCACCGGCACCTGCCGAGGAACACCCACGCGACACCCCTCCCACCGTCGCGTCGAGCGTACCGACACCGTCACCCTCCGCGCACGTGATCACCACTCCCAGGCGGCGCCGTACTCGTGGCCGGGGGTGAGGTCGTGCACGGCCACGTGCACGTCGCCGAACTGGTCGACCGGGAGATCACGGGAAACGTCGGCCAGGGACCAGATCCGCTTCGGCGGCGCGGCGCGGTCGAAGCGGAGGCGGAGTTCGAACCGGTCGCACCGGTGCTCGGGCGTGTAGCCGACGCGGGGACAGAGGGCGCGGGCGGTGAGAACTTGGCTCCGCAGGGCGAATTCGTGGGTCTCGCCGCGGCGGAGGCGGCGCGGCAGGCCGAGCACGACGGTGCGCCGCCCGGCCTGGCCGATCCGGTGCCCGACCAGGGTTCCGCCGTAGAAGACGTCCACCGCCAGGTCGTCCGACGCGGGCCAGGCGGGCGCGACGAGGGGGGTCGACATCAGCTCGGCCAGGTCGTCCTGGTCGGCCACGACCTGCCGCTGCTCGACCGCCTCCGGCCGGTCCCGGTCGAGGGCGAGCATCACCCGGAGGTCGCTGGTGTGCCAGCCGGTGGCGGGCGGCTCGGCGACGGCGGTCCTGGCGGTGGCGAGCTGGGCGAGCTGGATGATCGCGTCGTCGACGCGTCTGCGGGCGGTGCGCGGGTCACGGCGCAGCCGCGCGGCCACCAGGCCGACCCGGTCCTGGTAGAGCGGCAGCCGGGTGTCCGGCGCGATCGCGAACGCGGCGAGCGCGGCGGCCCGCAGGTCGGCGGGCAGCTCGTTGGCCAGGTACTCCAGCCTGCGCGACACCTTCAACCTGATCTCGGCCGGACCGTCGTCGTCGGACATGCCGGAGATCTCGCGCAGCCTGGGTCCGACGCGCTCGGCTATCCGGCTGGCGTGGGTCCCGCGGCCTTTGCGCAGCGCCTTCAGCTCGCCCACCAGTTCGGTGAACACGGCGGCGGCCACTGTCGCCGTGTGCCGCGCGGAAGTGTTGACCCGCAAGGCTTCCGTTCGGTCCGGGTGCCGAAACTCGATCATGGCGGTCCTTTGTTCGTGCCCGCCGATCAGGGTGGCGACCGCGCATGGATCGGCCGTGGACCAGACGTGGAGCCGGTCCCCGCGCCTGCTCAACCCCGGTCCACCTGGGAGAACCCGGAAATCCGGGCAGGCACCCTGACCTGCTCGCCGTCGCAACCGGAGGCCACCACCGAGGTCGTCAGCGCCTTGGCGAACTCGCGCACCGCCTGGCCGGGGGTGATCCCGCTGTCGCTCATGTACGCCTTGAACGTGCCGATCCGGCCGATCGTGGCGGCGTCGGCGTCACCGATGCCGAACGCGATGATCTTGGGGTGCGCCGGCCAGTCCGGGTCGGTCAGGCGCGCGTGCGCGGCGGGCCACAGCGCCGGATCGGTCGGCTGGCCGTCGGACAGGAAGAACACCGTCGGCTGGTAGACCTGGTAGGACGCCGCTGTCAGCGTGGCGACGTCGCGCTCGATGGTGTCCCGCAGCAAGGTGAACGCGGAGCCGAAGTTCGTCGCCGCCCGCGCGGACAGGCCGGTCATCTCGGTGACGTCGCCGAGTCTGGACAGCGGCACGAGGACCTTCGCCGATCCGGCGAATCCGATCAGGCAGAACCGCGTGGTACCCGTCACCGCCGGATCGGTGCACACGGCGCGACGCAGTTCGCGCAGACCGGCGTTCACGGTATCCATGTGATCCGCCATCGAATACGACTCGTCGCACGCTGCATAGAACGGCAGCACTCGCTCTGACATCGGGGCTCCTCGCGATGGTGACCGCCCGACCCTCGGGCAGGCACTGACCTGACAGCCAGTCTCGCAGCGGGAATTGGATCGACCGTGGATCAGACGTTGAGGCCCGGATCGGCGTCGTCGAATTGGACAACTTGGTGGCGTTGAGTGGACATTTCCGCACGCAGGTACACGCCGACCAGGATGCCGACCACAAAGGCGACCAGCAGAATCCTGACAAATCCCGAGAACGGGACGATTATTCTCATGACGGCCTCCGGGGAACGAACACGGATCACTTCGCCAAGGCTGGCCCGGGTCGCGCGCCCCGGCGGTGACGGCGGATGGACCAGACCTGGAGCAGGGCTTGATCTGCGGAATGACACCTTCTCGGCCCGTCGAGCGATGGGTTTCACTGGAGGCAACACGGCGCGATGGCGGGAGGCGGGATGGAAGTACTGCTGCTCGGTCCGTTCGAGGTGCGCAGCGCGGGCGCGCTGGTGCAACTCGGTGATCTCCAGCAGCGGTACACGCTGGTCGTGCTGGTGCTGCACGCGAACAAGCCGATGTCGACCGAGCGGCTGATCGACATCGTGTGGGCAGGGCAACCGGTGCCGAAGACGAGCGCGAACCTGATCGCGGGCTACATCAAGGGATTGCGCAAGGCGTTCCGCGACGCGGACGTGACGGCGGCGTCGATCGACACGACGGGGACCGGGTATCTGCTCAAGATCGATACGGAGCTGATCGACGCCACCCGGTTCCGGGGTTTGTGCGAGCGGGCGGCCAGGGCCGGGGAGCGGGGTGATTCCGAACAGGCGCGGGTGTCGCTGCACGAGGCGGTGGACCTGTGGCGGGGTGACTTCCTGGAGGGCTTGGACATCGACCGGGTCGGCGGCAGCGAGGTGCTGTCCCCGGCGGAGGCGCGGCTCGACGCGTTGGGGGATCTGGCCGAGCTGGAGCTGGCGAACGGAAACCACCGCTGGGTGCGGGATCGGCTGCGGGTGCCGGTTCAGGTGAACCCGACGCGGCAGCGGCTGGCCGGGTTGCTGATGCGGGCGCTGGTGGCCAACGGCGACCGCGTGCAGGCGATGGAGGTGTACCACCGGACCCGGGAGGCGTTCGACGACTACGGCATGAAGACCTCCGTCGAGCTGCAGATGCTGGCGAACCTGGCGCTGCGGGAGGAGCCGCGCAACACGGTGCCCGCGGCGCCCGCCTGGTTCACCGGGCGCCGGGAGGAGCTGGCGACGATCGAGTCGCGGATGCTGCGCGCGACGCACGTCGGGCGCGCGCTGGTGCTGTGGATCAGCGGGACGCCGGGCGTCGGCAAGTCCGCGCTGGCGCTGCGGGCGGCGTTCCAGCACCGCAGGCGGTTTCCCGACGGACAGATTTTCGTGCAGTTGAACGGTTTCACCCCTAATGTGGAGCCGACGGCACTCGGCGAGGCGGCGGCCAAGCTGCTGGGCGACCTCGGCGTCCCGCAGGAACGGATCCCGGGAACCGCGGCCAAGCGGGTCGAGCTGTACCAGGCGATGCTGTCGGGCACCCGGACGCTGGTGGTGTTGGACAACGCGGCGTCCGAGGAGCAGGCGCGGCCGCTGCTGCCCGGGACGGCCGGGTGCGTCGCCATCGTGACCAGCAGGCGGCTGGGCGCCGTGAGCGGGATCCAGCTCGAACCGCTGACGCCGGACCAGGCGGCCGAGCTGTTCAGTGACCTCGTCGGCGCCGAACGGGTGCGCGACGAACCGCGCCTGGTGGCCGAGGTGGTGGCCCGGTGCGGGTGGGTGCCGATGCAGATCACCGTGACGGCCGCGCAGTTCGGCCGCCACCCCCGCTGGCCGCTGCGGCACCTGCTGGACCTGTTGGCCCAGGCACCCCCGGACGGCGCGGCGGTCGCGTACACGGTGTCCTACCAGCAGCTCTCCGAGCCGCAACGCACCCTGTTCCGGCTGTTCGGGCAGATCCCGGGACCGGACCTGAGCACGTCCGGGGCGGCCGCGCTCGCGGACCACTCCGTACCGCGGGCGCGGGCGCTGCTGGAGGACCTGCACGGGGTGAGCCTGCTGGCCGAGACCACGCCCGAGCGGTACCTCATGCTCGACCCGCTCAAGGAGTACGCGGCGACGGTGGCGCCCGCGACCCCGCACGAGTCGGCCGAGGCGATGGACCGGCTGCTGGACTTCTACCTGGTCAGCGCGGCGGCCGCGATGAGCGTCGCGTTCCCGTTCGAACGGGACCGGCAGCCGACTGTGGACCGCACCAGTCCGGTCGCGGCGAGCTTCACCGACGCGGGCGCGGCCAAGGCGTGGCTGGCCGCCGAGCGGGCGAACCTGGCCGCCGGGATCACCTACGCGGCGGGCCACGGGCGCCCGGAGCACACCTGGCAACTGGCCGTGCTGCTGTGGTTCTGGTACCACACCGCCGGTCACCTGCAGGACTGGTCGGAGACCCTGGAACTCGCCCGGCAGACGATCGGCACCGCGGAGTCGAACCGGCCCGGCCTGGCGTATGTCCTCTTGCGACTGTCCGGCGCGCGATTGCGGTCCGGTGAACCGGATCAGGCGCTGGAATTCGCCGCGCACGCCTTGTCGATCTGGGGACAGTTGGGCGACGCCGGAGGCGAGGCGGCGGCGCTGTGCGCGATCGCGATGGTCGCCATGCACCAGGGCGAGAACCAGCAGGGCACCGCGCATTTCGAGGCAGCGCTGGAAAAGTACCGGCACATCGGCGACAAGCGCGGTGCGGCGAACGCGCTGGGCAACCTCGGCTACCTCAACGAGCAGGCGGGAAAGCTGGAGCTGGCCGAGAGCCGCCACCTCGCCGCGCTGGTCCTGCTCCGGGAGATCGAGCACACCCAGGGCCTCGCGCACACCCTGGACAACCTCGGCGCGGTCCGGCAGCGGCTCGGCAGGCTCGACGAGGCGCTGGCCGACCACGAACAGGCCCACCTGGCCGCCATCGAGGTCGGCGACCGCACGTGTGAGGCGTTCGCGCTCAACGGCATCGCCAACGTGCACCGCCGCCGCGGCAGGCTCGACGAGGCGTTGCGCTACCACGAGCAGGCCAGGCAGGTCGCGAACCTGGTCGGCGACCCGAGCCTGCGCACCCAGCTCTACCTCGACCGCGGCGCGACCTATCTCGCCCGCGGCGACCACCGGGAGGCCCTGCGCGCCTACCTCGCCGCCCTCGACCTCGCCGCGGGCATCGGCGACCACGCCGAGAAAGCGCACGCCGCGCACGGCGCCGCCCGCGTGCTGCACGCCGCAGGCAGCCACGGCGAGGCGGTGGAACACTGGCAGGCGGCCGAAGCGGGCTTCGACGAGCTGCGCCTGCCCGAGGCGACCGAGGTCCGGGCGGAGCGCGCGCGGCTACAGTGCGCCTGCGCGGCGGATCCGGCCTGAGGAATCCTTTGTGGACGGACTTTGTGGACAAGCCGGGCGACCCCTTCACGATCGCGGCCACGTGGTCGCTCTCGCGGACCGTGAAGGGGCCTGCTCTCCGGCGACGCGATCGCTCCGGTGCGGTCTCCGGGGCCATCCCACCCACCCTGACTCGTCGTCGGGAGCCAGTTTTCGGACAGCCCAGTTCTACCTCGGACGGCCTGGGCGACACTGTCGCCTGCTTGCTCTTGACGACGCCGCGCGGTCCAGCGGTGGCCACACGCAGCCGAGTTCGACCATGCGCTGCAGGCTCACCAGGTAGCTCCGCCAGCCGAGTCGGCACCGGTCGGCGCGGCAGCCCCCGGTGTGTCGCATGTGGACTCTGGTGAGCAGGCCCGCGGACTCGATCGCCCAGCGCACCACCGTGTCCGGCAGCCGCTGGCCGCGCCAGTGGTAGGCGAGCCGCCGGGGCGGGGCCATGGCGACGATCTCCACCGGGCCCTGGCCGATCCGCGGTTCGGCGGTCCCGGTCGCGGCGATCCACCGATCGAGCCGCGCGGGCTCGGCCAGCGCGGCGAACACCTCCTCGACGGGCGCGTCGATGTCGATCGCGGCGTGGGTGTCGGGCGCGGTGTAGTCGTACTTCGGCGCCAGGCTGCGTCCCTCGACGAAACCGGCGAGGGTGCCCAGGGCCAGGCCCCAGAACGCGGCGAGGTCGGCCCCCGATCCGGGCAGCCGGTGGTGCGCGAGACACACCTGGGTGTCCCCCGATCGGGTCGGTTCGAGCCGGATGTCGGCCGTGGTCTCGACGGCGTCGATGGTCCAGCCGAACCGCAGCCGGTTCTCCCCCGCCGACAGCAGCCGCTGCCTGGGTTCGGCGCCGAAGGGCGTGTACCGACCCCAGAACGCAAACCGGCCGTCGGCGAGCGCGCACTCCGCGTGCTCGGCGAACCACATCCGCAGCGCGTGCGCGTCGGTCAGCGCCTCGCGCACGACGGCCGGTGGGGCGAGGACGACCGCCCTGACCTCGATGCCCTGATCCGTCATCGGCGTGACCCCTCGATGGCACACTATGACGATCAGGCACAGTACGCGGGTGTGCCTGTCGGTCACAAGCGAGGAGAAGCGAAGGTGTCACAGCCGTCTCCCGATGGCGGGTACCCGGCCATGCCCGCCACGGCGTACGCCGTGCTGGGCCTGCTGTCGTTCGGCCCCGAGGTCACCGGGTACGACCTGCGCAAATGGGCGATGAACATGCGCTTCTTCTACTGGAGTCCGGCGCAGAGCCAGATCTACGGCGAGCTGCGCAGGCTGCGGGAGCACGGGTTCGTGCACGAGCACACCGAGCCCCAGCCGGGCAGGCCGGACAAGCGCCTGTACAAGATCACCGAGGCGGGCGTCGACGCCTTCCGCGACTGGCTCGACCACGCCGAGGTCGGCCCGCCCGCGCTGAAGCACTCGGTCGCGCTGCGGCTGTTCTTCGGCCACCAGGCCGATCCGAACCGGCTCCGGGAAACCCTGCGGGACTACGTGACCTGGACCAAGGGCCAGCTCGCCGAACTCACCGACCTGCGCGGCAGACTGGAACCCGACCTCCCCTATCCGGCCATGGTCGCGGCGTGGGGCGAGTCGTACTTCAAGGCCGAGATCGCGGCGGCGAAGGCGGCGATCGCCGGCCTGGATTCGCACGTCGGCGCGGGCGCCCCGACCCTGCGGGCGCGGACCGCGAGCCGTCGACGGTCCGGCCGCGGTCCTCGTCGGTCGCCTTAGCTCAAGCTGGGGCCCGGACTGTCGGTGCGGCGTTCGGCGACCTGGGCGCGCAGGTCCGCGATGATCGCCGCGGTCTCGCGCCGCACCCGGTCCACCTCCCACTGGGACTGCTTGCGCACCCGCGCGATCTCGACCCGGTGGTCCTCGACCAGCCTGCGCCGCTCCTCGTGCGCCTCGTCGAGCGTCTGCTGCCACCGGCCGAGCAACTGGTCGCGTTCGGCGACCACGGCGGCCCTGGCCTGCTCGCCGAGCGCCGCGGCGGCCTGCTGGCGGGTGGCCTCGTCCGCGCGTCGCTGGGCGTGCTGGCGGGCCTCCTCCTTGGCGTGTTCGAGCCGGATCATCCGTCGGGCGCCGAGGTAGGAGAGCAGGGCGGCCAGCACCGCCGCGACCGGACCACCGAGTCCCACCAGGTCCATCGCAACCCACCCTCACCGTGTTCTTGGTTGGGGATCAACACCTTCTTTATAGGTCGGGTCGCCGGTCATGATCTTCTCCGCGCTTGCTGGCGGTGCACCGCCGCCGATGCATGATCATCGCGAGCGCCATCGGCACGAACACGACGGCGTTGTAGAACAGATGCAGCTCCACCCGGGGAATGATCAACTGCACGATGCTGGTGGGTACCCCGCGGTCGAACAGGTTCGTCCCGGTCATCGCCTGCACGAGCAGCAGCAGGTGTTCGAGGTGGTGCCAGACCTGCAACGCCAGCGCGATGTGCCACACGGTGCGGGACCGGCCGGTGAAACCCTTGCCCAGCAGGACGAGGCCGATCAGCATCACCAGCGCGAACCCGTAGTGCAGCCACTCGGAGTGCACGAGCCAGGGAAACGCCAGTCCGAGCACGCCGCGCGCCCGCGGCACCGGCCAGCCGAGCAGGTAGATCTGCACGGCCTGGGCGATGTGCTCGGCCCAGTGCGCGAGCACGATGACCAGGAAACCGTTGAGCGCGCGGCGGTGCCAGGTCGTGTTCAGCTTCGTGACAAGTGCGGACGGGTTCATCTCGCTCCTCTGAGTCTGCAATGGACAGTCAGTCCGCGGCGATCAGCAGGACACCGGACAGCACGGCGTCCGCCAGCACCGGGATGGCCTCGGCCTGGAAGTCGACGCTCGCGTCGAAGTCGTTGATCCGGCCCTCGATCACCAGCAGGGCCAGCAGCGGAAACACGAACTCCGGCGCGGCGAACAGGCCGTGTCTGCGCTGCAGGCCGAACAGGCTCCCCGCGAACCGCACCAGGCTGAACTCGGCGGCCGACCGCCCGGTGGACCGCTCGACCAGCTCGATCAGCCCGGCCCGAAACCCCGCGAGATCGGCGTTCGGGGACACCTCGCGCGCGCTGCGCCGGACGACGTCGGCGCAGTGCGGGCCGTTGCCCTGCGCCAGGTTCAGGAAGAACTCGGCGAAGAGCCTGCGCACCGTGGGCGGCAGCCGGACGACAAATCCGGCGTCCAGCAACACGATTCGGCCGTCCCGGCCGAGATAGAGGTTGCCGGGGTGCATGTCGCAGTGGACCAGACCGTCCAGGAAGAGCATCCGATAGACGCAACGCAGCACCTTGCGGACCAGGTCCGCCCGCTGCGCGGGGGTGAGCGCGGCCGGGTCGAGACTCTCCAGCCCGTCGACGAACTCCATCACCAGCACCCCGTCGGCGCAGGCCGAGTCGATCGGCGCCGGGATGTGCAGGAAAGTCAAGTCCCGCAAGGTGTCCCCCAACGCGCGCAGGGACTCGAACTCGACGGTGAAGTCGGCCTGCCTGCGGACCGCGGCACCGATCTGGTCGAGCACGGTGACGGCCGGGAACCCGCGGAACCCGGGCAGGCGTTGCAGCAGCCGGGCGAATCCGCGCGCCAGCGCGAAGTCCAACTCGATGACGCGCCGGACCCCGCGACGGCGGATCTTCACCGCAACCACGCGGCCGTGCGGCAGGGTGGCCCGGTAGACGCAGGCGATGCTGCCGCTCGCCACGGCGGTCCAGTCGACCCGCAACGGCGGGTAGCGGCCGTACGCCTTGCGCACGGCGGCTCGCGCGGCCCGGCTGGACATCGGCGGGACCTGGTCGTGCAGCAGGCCGAGCGCCGCGCACCACGGGCCGGGAAGCACGTCCCGCCGGGTGCTGAGAAGCTGGGCCCCCTTGACGAACGCCGGGCCGAGCGCGACGACCAGCTTGCGCGCGCGGCGGCGCAGCACCGCGGCCGATGCCGCCCGCCCGCGCGGCGCGGCGGCCACGGCCAGCAGCAGCGCCGAAAGCACATACACCGCAACGGTTGTCAGCACGACGATCGCCCGGCACGTCAGGAGGAACCCGCGAAGGACCATGTGACCGGTCTACCCGGCGGGTTCTCGCCCGGCCTTCTCCCGCGTTGCCACAAGAGTTTTCCGCAAGGCGGCGGCAGGACCGATAAACTCTGGGTCGCGGGGCGTCTCGGGAGGTGGAGCGTGGAGATCGCGGGCTTGCGCGTCATGGTCGAGGTCCCGGTCGCCGCCCCGCCCGCCGAGGTGTGGACCGTGTTGGCAGACCTGCCGCGGATCGCCGACTGGAGCCCGGAATGCGTCAGCGTCGAGTGGGCGCCGGGCTGGGTGCGGGCCGCGCCGGGCGCGCGGTTCCACGGCGTCAACCGCGCGGGCACCTGGCAGTGGTCGGTCGACTGCATGGTCACCGAGGCGGCGCGGCCGACCTCGCTGTCCTGGGTGGTCCTCGGTGCGGCCAAAGACCCGGACAACCCGTCATCGAGCTGGACCTACACGCTCGACCCGCTTTCCGGCGACGGCACGCTGATCACCCAGTCCTTTGTGCATGGTCCGGGCGGCAGCTACCTGGTGCAGGCGGCCGAGGAGAGTCCCGAGCACGCCGCGGCGCTGGTGGACTTCCGCGCCGCTGTCCTGCGGCACAACATGGTCACCACGTTGGCGGCGATGGCGAAGGCGATGGGATGGCAATCGGCGGCCACACCATGCACATCGGACTGACCGAGGATCGCCGATGGCGGGTGGGCAGGTTCAGGACATCGGCGTGCCGCGGCGGGCCGAGCGAATACACTGCACTTTTGCCGAACGTGTCGAATCGCGGGGGGACGGGTCGTGTCGAACCAACCGGACGGACCGGGGCAGCCGCACAACCCCAGCGACGAACTCCCCGGTGTGGGCGAGCCGCCGAGCCCGTACGGGGTTTCGGCGATGCCGCCGCCCCAGCAGACCGCCGGGGACCTGTCCGTCCCCGGGATGCTGACCGCGGCGTCCATCGTGCTGATCCTCGGCGCGTTGCCCTGGCTGGTCTTCCCGTTGATCGCCGGGTTCATCGGGGACGCGGACCCTGGAGGTACGCGGACGGACCCGGCGCTCTACGAACTGGTCATGCCGGTGGCAAGCGTCGTGACCGCGGCCCTGGGCGTGCTGGCCCGGACAGGTCTGAACGCACTGCGCGTGGCCCTCACCGTATCGACGGGCTTCCTCGGCCTGGTCTCGTTGCTGACACTCGCCATCATCGCCAACGAGCTGAGCGAGATCCGACCGGACGGAGCGTTCGCTGACCCGGCGGCGGCGATCATTATCACCGTGGCATTCACCGCCTCCGTGATACTGACCTGGGTCGGTCTGGTGCTGCTGTACCTACCCTCGACCAACACGTTCTTCACCCGGGTGCGGCACCTTCGGCGCCAACAACGCCACCAGCGCTGACTACGGGGGCACGAGGTCGAGGTCGCGCAGGACGTCCAGCCATCGCCCGACCCAGTATCGGCGTAGAGCGATCCGGTGGGGCACGGGCAGGTCCGCGCTGTCGAAGCCGGTGTGCTCGACGGTGAGCCCGCGCCCAGCTCCACCGACGCGGATCGACACGGTCGCGCTTGTCTTGACGCCCAAGGGATGTGCGATCAGCAGTCGACGCGTGGTCGCGGTGGGCGCCTGCGGGAGGACCCCGGTCAGGCGCGCGGTGATCTGGTCGAGGATGTCGTCGGGCAGCTCGCCGGACGGGGTGACACTGAAGGCGATCTCCGGGCTCCACTCGTACCGGGAGCGTTCGCCAGTTGTGGCGTACCGACTCAGCCGCGCCAGGAAATCGCGCCAGCCGCCGAGGACGGCGGGGGCGTCCGGGCCGAGGAGGCCGCTGTCACCCACCGCAACGCGGGTCCGCGCGTCGCCCACGGGGTCGAGGTCGACCCGCACCTGGTCCTCGTCGCCGATGCCGAGCAGCCGCCAGCGCAGTCGCAGGCCGGTGGGCGCGGCCACCTCCAGCACGTCGACGGCGAAGAAGTCGCCGTCGCCGAAATCGATGCGGAGCGGGCCGGGGATGTCGAGCCTGCCGGTCGACGTGCCGAACCACTCGGCGAGAGCGGCGGGATCGGCCCAGCAGCGCCACACCCGGGCGGCGGGCATGCCCACCACCGTCTCGACCTTCGGACCGTCCACGCGCCGCTCCCTCTCCCACCGGTGTGGGGGGGGGGGCGCCCCGCCGCCCCCCCCCCCCCCCCGCGACCGCATTCATGGTGGCCCAAGGCTACGACTGGTTCATCAGCACACCGACCGAGTCGGCCAACGAGTTGGCGGTGAGCAGGTCGGGCTTGCCGTCGCCGTTCACGTCGATCGCCACCAGGGCGGGGGGCCCGTCACCCGCGGGCAGGCTCACCGGCTCGGCGAAGCCGCCCTTTCCGTCGCCCGCCAGGATTGTGACGTCGTCGGAGTCGAAGTTGATGGTCGCCAGGTCGGTGGCTCCGTCGCCGTTGAAATCGACCGCGATGATGTCCGAGGGCGCGTCACCGGCCCGGTAGATCGCGGGCGCGCCGAACTTTCCCGTGCCGTCGCCGAACAGCACGGCGACGGTGTCGGCGTCGTAGTTCGACGTGGCGACGTCGAGTTTGCCGTCGCCGTTGAGGTCCACCACCGCCGCCCCGGCCGCGGTGTCGTCCGCCGGGTACGAGGCAGGCGGCGAGAACCCACCCTGCCCGTTGCCGATCAGCACGGTCACGTCGTCGGAGTTGTAGTTGGCGGTGAGCACGTCGAGCTTGCCGTCACCACTCAGGTCGACCACGGCGATCCGCAGCGCGCCGTCGCCGGACGGGAACTGGATCCGCTGCCCGAAGCCGCCTTTACCGTCACCCGGCAGCACGGTGACCGTGTCGCCGTTGAGGTCCGGCGTGACCAGGTCGAGCAGACCGTCACCGGTCAGGTCGACCGCGACGATCCTGGCGCACCCGTCCCCGGCACCGTACGTGGCCGCCTGGCCGAAGGCACCCGTGCCGTCGCCGATCAGCACCGTGACGTTGTCCGACCCGAGGTTCGCCGTCGCGAGGTCGAGGTTGCCGTCGCCGGTCAGGTCGACCGCGACTATCCCGTTCGGATTGGACCCGGCCGGATACGTTGTGGGAGCGCCGAAACCGCCGCTGCCGTCGCCCAGCAGCACCACGAGGTTGTTCGAGTTGTAGTTCGGCGTCGCGGTGTCGACGGCGCCATCCTTGTTGAAGTCGGCGACGAGGATGTCGGCGGACGCGTCACCTGCCGGGTACGCCAGCACCGCGTCGAACCGGATGGCCCGGTCCGGCGCCGGGGCGGGCGTCGGCGTGTGTCTGGTGGTCGGGGTGGTGGGCGTGGTCGGGCCCGGATTCGGTGCGGGGTCGTGGTTGTGGGTGCAGGCGGAGCAGAGCACCGCACCGACCAGAACGGACCCGGTCAGCCGACCGGAGAACCACCCCGACGCCCTATCACCCGCCGCGCGCGTTGCTCGCAACATCCTTGTGCTCCTTGCCGGGGGAAGCGGTACCCGCGGAAATACGGGCCCGCTCCTGATTTATAGCCACGTGGCGGGGGCGGATTCTTACGCAGGCTTGCCGGTTTCGCGGCGAGTCCGCTGGGCTCCGCCAAGACGCACGCTGCGAGAAGAACGCGCGACCGAAACGGGACTACAACGGTGTTTCGACGACTTTCCCGGCAAAGGAGCAGCCCATGAGCACACGGTCTTTCGGTCGGCAGACGCGCGCGTTCCTCGGTGGCCTACTGGGGTCGGCGTCGGCCGTGTCGGCTGACGAGCGGCGAATCCGGGCGACCCTGGCGCTGCTCTACCGGAGGTTCAACGCGGGCGATCTCGACGCCGCCGCGGCGCTGCTCAGCGCGGACTACGAGGGTCTCGACGTGGCCTCGGGCGAAGTGGTGCGCGGCCGCGCGGGCTGGATCCAGCGGCAGCGGGCGAACCTCGGCCCGCTGCCGGACGCGCGGACCGAGATCGTCCGGCTGTACGTGGCCCGCGACGTCGCCGTCGCCGAAGTCCTCAACCAGGGCACGCACACGCGCCCGTTCCCGCTCCCGGACGGCGGCGAGGTCCCGGCGTCCGGCCGCAAGGTGTCCGCCTACAGCGCCGAGATCTACCGGTTCCGCGACGGGCAGATCGCGCGTGGCACGCTCTACTACGACTTCCTTACTGTCGCCCGCCAACTCGGCCTGGCCCCCTGACACTGTCCACACAGGACGATGTGGTGGCTCACTCCGCTCGACGGTAGGTCGCCTCGACCGCCTGGTAGTCCAGGTCCATGTCCGGCATCACGTTGTCCATGGCCAACCGCAGCCGGGCGCTGTCGGAGGTGTCGACGACCAGGCGCCAGCGGGCGCTGTTCGAGTAGCCGCCCTCCAGCCGGATGACGCCGTGCTCGTCGACCTCGCCCGTCATCTCCATCCACTGTGGACTCTGGTGCCACGAGTCGACCCAGACCGCGCGGACCGTTCCCGGCTCGTCGCCGTTGGTCAGCAGCAGCGCGCCGTCCTGGGGCAGGCCCTCGTCCGCCCAGGTGTAGCTGAAGGTGGCGGCATTTCCTTGTGCGGCAAGGGAAACCGCAGCGACGGCGGCCGTCTCGTGGTACTCCTCGTCCGGCATCATCCGTTTCCGGTTCGTGCCGACCCACGCACCGGCGACTTTGCTCAGGCTCTTCTCGACATCCATGCCCGCGTGACCTCTCCGGGTGCGGCGACCCGCGGCCGCCAGAAGCAGAGAGTAACAGGGCGTGGCAGATCCGCGATCCGGGAGTAGTATGACTTTTAGTCATTGTGTGGGAGGGGACCCCGCCGACCACGAGGAGGCTGTCGGATGACCATCGGTGCGCGTAGCGGGAGCAGATCGGACCGCCCTTGTCGGCTGCGAATAGGGCTGGCCCTGGCGGCCATCGGTGCCGTGGTGGCCGCGGGCGGCTGTACCGGCGACCCGGTGGCCGACCAGGAACAGACCGGTCTGCCCGGCCGCCCCAAGGGCGGTCAGCCCACCTTCCGCGAGGCAACCACCTTCCGGGCCGCGGCCACCCAGGAGGACTCGCCGTCCGGCATCGCCGCCGCCGACCTCAACGGCGACGGCTTCCTCGACCTGGTGACGGCCAACTTCGGCTCCAGCAACGTGTCGGTCATGCTGGGCGGCGCCGAAGGACGGTTCGGCCCCGCGACGCTGTTCGGGGCAGGCAACAAGCCCAACGGCGTGGTCGCCGCCGAACTCACCGGCGACGGCATCCTCGACCTGGCCACGGCCAACCTCAACTCCGACGACGTGTCGGTGCTCGCGGGCGACGGCAAGGGTTCCTTCGCCGCGCCGAGGAACTTCCCGGCGGGCGACGGCGCAATCAGGATCATCGCCGTCGACGTGACCGGCGACGACGTGCTCGACCTCGTCACGCCGCTCTACAACGCCGCCGCCGTCGCGGTGCTGCGCGGCGACGGCAAGGGAACCTTCGGCAAACCGGAGGTCTTCCCCGCGGGCAAGGGCGCGCTGCGCGTCGTCGCGGTGGACCTGACCGGCGACGGGCTGCTCGACCTGGCCACCGCGAACATCGACGACGACTCCGTCTCGATCCTGCGCGGCGACGGCAGGGGCGGGTTCGCCGCGCCGACCTCGTTCAAGGCGGGCGACACCGCCTCCGGCCTCGCCGCGGCGGACCTCACCGGAGACGGCAAGCTCGACCTGATCACCTCGAACTACGACGTCGACACGATGACGCTGCTCACCGGCGACGGCAAGGGCGACTTCAGCACAGCCAAGAGCCTGGCCGACGCGGGCGAGGCGCCGGGCGACATGGTGGTGGCCGACTTCAACATGGACGGCAACCTCGACCTCGGGACGACGGCCGTGGAGGCGGAGGAGGTGACAATCCAGTCCGGTGACGGGCAGGGGAACTTCTCCGACACCGTGCGGATCGCGACCGGCGCGGCGCCGCCCGGCATCATCGCCGCCGACTTCGACGGCGACGGGCGCCCCGACGTGGCGACCTCCAACTCGCTGGACGGCAGCGTCTCCGTGCTGCTGAACACGACGCCGGAGTCGTTGGTACGGCAGGCTCCTGCGGCCGCCACGGCGCACACCTTGATCACCCACGAGGGATCCGACGACGTCGCGGTGATCGATACCGGCAGCAACCGGGTCGTGTCCTCGGTTCGGACCGGGTCGCGCCCGGTCGCGATCGCGCTGAGCCCCAACGGCCGCCGCGCCTACGTGACCAACGAGGGCACCAACAACCTGACCGTGATCGACGTCGGGATCAACACCCGAACCGACTCCAACGTGGCCGCGTTCGGCGGCGCCGCGGTGACCGCGGTGCGCGTCGGCGACCGCCCGAACGGCGTCGCCGTGACGCCGGACGGCAAACAGGTCTACGTGGCCAACGAGTTCTCCGACTCCGTCTCGGTGCTCGACACCGCGACCAACACCGTGGTGGCGACCGTGCCCGCGGGCACCCGGCCGTTCGGCGTGGCCATCGCGGCCAAAGGCACCCGCGCCTACGTGACCAACAACGTGTCCTCGTCGATGACGGTGATCGACACCGCGACGAACACCGTGGTGTCCACTGTGGACGTCGGAAGCAGGCCGTCCGGGGTCGCCGTTTCCCCGGACACCACCAAGGTCTACGTCGCGGGCGTCAGCCGCAACACGGTCACTGTGGTGGACGCCGCGAGCAACCGGGTCTCGGGCACCATCGAGGTCGGCGAGCGCCCCTACGACCTCGCCTTCACCCCCGACGGCAACCGGCTCTACGTCACCGACTGGGGCAGCGACGCGGTGTCGGTGATCGATGTGGGCAGCAACCAGGTGCGAGCCACGATCAAGGTGGGAGACCGGCCCTACCGGGTGGCGTTCACCGGCGACGGCCTGCGGGCCTACGTGACCAACTGGGCCTCCGACGACGTGTCCGTCATCGACGTCAGCGCCGAGAAGGTCGCCGAGACGGTCCGAGTCGGCGACCGGCCGAACGGCGTGGTCGTCACCCGAACCGGCTAGTGCGTTGGCCACGAACGTTCGCCGTGGTCGGCTGGTCAACGACGCGGGACACGGCCTGGACCGCAGCGGCACCAGGGCGGCACGATCAGCTCGGCCTACCAGCGCTTGCCGATCAACGAGGGAGAGCCCGCGCAGCACCCGACCCAACACGCGCTCGTCCCCTTGAGTCCACACCGGACACTCCGCGTCAGGGGCAGGGATGTCGTTGTGCCGCAAGCGATTCGGCGCACTGCTGCCAGTTCCGAGCCCAACAGCGTGCTGACGCCAGGCTGGCGAGGACGGCCACCCATCCGGCAGTCACGGCGATGTATCCGGTTCGAGAGCTGTGCCCCCGATCGGAAGCTGCCGATCTGGGCCGGCTCGCCGGACGGCACGCCGCTGAATCGCCGTGCCCAACTCCACCAGCCGACAACCGAGCCGCCGCTCGCCAGGACCAGCACCGCCAGGCCGAGGCTCACGGCCGCAACTCCGGCTGCCCCGCGCACAACCGCGCGGCCTCGTCGGGCAGCCCGCCATCCCGCACCCGCAGCGCGCAACCCGTGCGCCGGATGTGCAGCACCAAGGACGTCACGACCTGCGGCCGTGGCGACAGGTGCAACGGGTTGAGCGCCACCGCCCCAGCCACGCCCGGCAGGCTCAGCGCATCGAGCAGGCAGCGGAAGCCGACCCGTTCGTCATCGAAGGCGCCGCCGCTGTCGCAGAACACTGCGCCCTCCGCCAGCGTCGTGGCGTATTCCGTCCAGCCACCATCGACGTCGAGCACCGGCCGATGGCCACGCAGCTCTCCATGAATAACGAGGCTCTCACCCGAATTCCCCGCCTTCCGCCCCGTACATCCCCCGTCGATTCTTGGGCCGATTCACCGCGTCCAGCAGCACTGCCGAGCGTGCCCCTTCGACCTCCGACAGCTCCAATCCCGTGATCTTCCCCAGGTACCTGCGGGCCGCGCGTTGCATCTCGTCCACCGATGGCCCCTGACCCCAAATGCAGGTCTGCTTCTTGCTCACCCGGTTGTGCCGAAACAACACCACAACCCCACAGTCCATGCTCAGCAGAATCGCCAACCGCCGCAACGCACTGTTCCGCGCGGTCATCGCCGACGCCGTCACGACCGCACCCCGACCCGCAGCCGCGTGACCCACCAGCACACCAACCGGACGACAAACACACCACCCGCCGACACCACCAGGACGGCTCTCACTGCTGCTCCCGGTCCTTGCGCGCGCCCCACCACACCAACCCGCCGTACAACAACACCACCGGCACCACGAACAGCACCACCATCTGCCAGACATCGCCGGTCGCCATCACGGCGTCCACAACGACGACGCCCGGATCACCAACGACGGCGCACCCGGCTCACCAGGCGCGGGCAACCCCACCAACTCCCGGACAACCTCCACCAGATCCACGCCGTCCCTGAACCACACCACCCCACCGCCGTACTCGTCAGCCACCAGCCGAATCCCCAGCACATGGCGACGATCGAAGACGAACACCGCATCGGTGTACTGCTCCCGGCTGTAACTGGCGGCAATCCCGATCACATCATCGTTATCAGTCATCAGATGAAAGCCCCACCCCGCCTCCCGAATGACGACCAATTCGGCCAACTCCGGGAACCGAGCCACAGCATCAGCCTCAGAGATCACCTCGTGACTCACCGCCGAACCAACCCGACACCGACACTAATCGCAGTCTCGTTCTCGTTGTCCCGCAACGCCTCGACCTCCGCCAAAGCTTGCGCGGCCAACCCGACGAACCGAGCCAGACTTTGCTCGTCGAACGCCAACTCGAAGCTCTCGGACCGATCCCCGAACACAAAATCAACATGCTCCCGCTCAGGCACCATGTACATGATCTCGCAGTCCCGACCGATAGTCACCCACGCGCCAACCCTGAGTGCTGTCCGCACTGTCAACCGCCTCCGAAGTTCCCGATAGCTGCCCTGGATGGCACCCAACGCCGCAAGCTGCCCGCACCACCACCGGGGGAAGGCAAGTGCGTTTGCTTGGGGCGCTGGGTGCCTGAGGTTGAGGGTCGTCGTCGGTGTTGCTCTGCTCCAGAGCATCGTTGTCCCAGTCTTGACGCAGAGGCGCCGCAGAGCGGCGTTGACCAGCGACAATCCGCTACCGTGTCGGTACTGCCCGTTCAGGTGAATGACGAGAGGTCACGAGCTATGTCAGTCAGGCGTACGGCCTTGGCCGCCGCTCGGAAGACTGCGGGCTACAGCCAGGAAGGTCTCGGCGAACGGGTGGGCGTTGAGCGTTCCACGATCGCGCGTTGGGAAGCTGGTGAGACTGCCCCACAACCGTGGCATCGACCGAAGCTGGCCGACGCCTTGGGCATCACACGGGATCAGCTATCGGCAGTGCTCGGCCAGCTATCTGAGGCCCAGCTATCTGAGGCTACGCATGTCGCAACTCGCCGACCAACTGACTATGAGCGCATCGAATCTAATCCAGATGACCTTCAGGCAGTCGCCTCCGATGCCGCCCGCGATTCGCTGCGTTTTGCCGATCGAGCAGCCGAGAACAACATCAACGAACACACGCTTGAACACCTGCGCTGGGAGATCAGCCGTATCGCGGTCGAATACGTTCACACGCCGGTTCGGCTATTGTTCCGCGACCTCGTGGATACCCGCGACGCGATCTTCGACTTGCTCGACAAGCGGCAACGTCCGCGCCACGGTCGCGAGCTGCACTTTCTCGGGGGAACTACCTGCCTGCTGCTCGCCCATGCCTCGCAGAACGTCGGCAACCAACGTGCGGCGCTGGCGCAGCTCCGTGCCGCTTGGACGTGTGCCGACGTCGCGGACCACGACGCGCTGCGGTCATGGTCACGAGGAACTGCGGCCCTGATCAACGAGTGGTCGCTTCGCCAACGTGCGGCTATCGAGCTGACCGAGCAAGGAGCGCAGTTCAACGCCTCGCGAGAGTCACGGTTGCGCTTGGTAGCAATTGAGGCACGGGCGGCAGCTCGCTTGGGTGAGCGCACACGGGCGTTGGATGCCCTGCGGCGGCTTCAGATTATCCAGCAGGCTCCGACCGATCGAGACGACGTCACGGACCTCGGTGGCCTGCTGAGCTTTCCCGAGGCCAAGCAGGCGTATTACATGGGCAGCACCTATGGCCTGCTCAACGAGCACGGCCTGGCCGAAGAGCATGCCCAGGCCGCCGTTACCTCGTACGAGACCGGCTCACCCGCCGAACGCTCCTACGGGGACGAAACGTTGGCCCGGCTCGACATCGTGAATGCGCGCATCGCACGCGGTGACCTGAACGGTGCTGCCGAAGCAGTTGCGCCCGTGCTGACCTTGCCTGTCGATCAACGCATCCGCCAGCTCGATACCGCCATCGGACGAACGCGCGGCGTGCTTGCTCAGTCGCGCTCAGCCGCAAGTCGACAGGGCCGCGATCTGCTTGATGGGCTCCGTCACTTCGACGACGAGACTCGGAGCAACGTACAGGGGTTATCATCTCCGTGATGACGAGCAACCTTGAGGACACGGCTCTGCACGATGCGGCACAAGCCATTGGTCTCAAGACTCACGGAAGCCACCTGCTGTGGCAGCACGCGACAACCGTCTATCTCCTACCAGCCGAACAGGCCATTGCGCGAGTGAGTCAAGGGCAGGCGGCCAAGGAAGCCGTCGAACGCGCGGTTGCGGTTACCCGGTGGCTCGGTACACACGGTTTCCCGGCGGTGGCGCCGCTCGACGTGAATCAGCCGTTCCACTGCGACGAATCCTCCGTGACGTTCTGGCATTACTATCCGCAAGGCGACCGCCCGGTGCCCGAACCATTCCACCTTGGCGATTTGCTCCGTGAATTACATCGACTACCTGTGCCGCCGATTGCGCTGCCAACCTACCGGCCGTTGACAAGATTCGCGATCACCGTTGGCAACAGCTCGGCCCTGTCGGCAGACCAGCGGACTTGGCTGCTTGATGCGGCGGAGACCGTAGTTGCTGCCTACAGCAAGCTCGACTTCTCCCTGGGAGTGGGTCTGATTCACGGCGATGCCTATCCAGGCAACCTACTCTGGGACGGCACTCGCGTGGTACTAGGCGACTGGGATGAAGTAGCCATCGGCCCACGGGAGATAGACTTGGTCAACACCTATCAGGGTGCGCGGTTCGGCCGTACCGCCGAACAACTTGCCGAATTCGGCAAGGCGTACCGTCACGACGTGACTCGCTGGCCTGGCTTCCCAGTCTTGCGTCATATGCGTGACCTGCACACACTCGGGTCGTACATTCTTCGAGCTGATCGAGGTAACGACGACGCCGTCGGCCAACTTCGGCACCGACTAGCCACGCTCCGCCGGGGTGATACGGCGGCACTATGGAAGGCCCGACAGTAGGCAAGAGGTGGCGTGATTGCAATGGGACACAATCGCTGAAAGTTATGCGGTCTGCACCCGACCCGAAACCTCGTTGGAGTGCGTTCAGGTCAGGTTCCGGTTGTGGCCGTTGCGGCGGGCCACAACTGGAACGGACTTGACGCCGAACACGCCGCGCCCGTAGAACTCCAGCGCCGCGTCGGGGCTGATCCGCAGTTCGGAGAACCGGTCGAACAGAACCCGCAACGCGACCCTGGCCTCCATCCTGGCCAGCGGCGCGCCGACGCAGAAGTGCCCGCCGTGGCCGAACGCAATGTGGTTGTTGGGCGTGCGGCGGATGTCGAACCGGTCGGCGTCGGGGAACACGCGCTCGTCGCGGTTGGCGGAGACAATCCACGGCATCACGAAACTGTTGGGCGGCAACGAGATCCCGGCGATCTCGACCTCCGTCGTGGTGACCCGGACGACCTGGGCGAACGGTGAGCGGTAGCGCAGCACCTCCTCGACCGCGCCCGGGATCAGCGCGGGGTCGGCCCGCAGTTCGGCGGCCGCGTCCGGGTACTCGTCCAGGCACAGCATCGCGTTGCCGAGCAGCAGGGTGCTGGTGATGTGCCCGGCCGACAGCAGCAGCGTGCAGAAGTTGACCGCCTCCGCGTCGGTGAGCCGCTCGCCGTCGACCTCGGCGGTGACCAGGTCGGTGATCAGGTCCGACCGCGGGTTCGACCGCCGATCCCTGACGTGCTCACGCAAGTAGTCGCCCAGCTCGCCCATGACGGCCTCGAACCGCACCATCAGCTCAGGGTCGTTGGGGTCGTCCGCGTGGATGCCGAGCAGCCGGTCGGCGCACTCGGCGAAGTAGCCGCGGTCGGCAGCGGGCAGGCCGAGCAGTTCGGCGATCACGGTCACCGGCATCGGGTGGGTCAGCACCTCGGTGAGGTCGAACTCGCCGTCGACGTCGGCGAGCAGCGCCTCGGTCACCTCGACGATCCGACCCTCCAGCCCCGCGACCGTGCGCGGCGTGAACGCCGTGCTCACCAGTTGGCGCAACCTGCGGTGCTCGGGCGGGTCGGTCAGCGTCAGGTTGCCCCTGGCGAGATCGGCCACCGCCGGGTTGACCCGGCTCTGGTCCGAGGAGAAGCGGGCGGCGTCCACGCTCACCTGCTCGACGTCGGCGTAGCGGAACACGTGCCAGACGCCGTAACCGTCCTGCCACAACGGTTCCGCCGCCCGCATCCGGCTCAACCAGGGCAGCAGGACGTGATCGCCCTCCTCCGGGGAGGGGGCCATCAGGTCCGACGACGGTGACTGCGTCATGGCGTACTCCTCGGTGTTCGGCGGTGGCGGGCCGGGTGAGGATCACGGGGCGGTCACCGCGACGGGGTGCCTACTCTTCCGGTGCTCCGGCGGCGCGCAGCGAGATGACGGCGCCTGCCGGGTCCTTGATCACGCAGTAGCGATCGTTGCCCTCGCCCTTCGGGCCCGCGACAACGGAACCGCCGAGTTCGACCACCTTCGCCAGGCTCGCGTCGAGGTCGTCCACCACGACGTGGGCGAGCCACTGCGGGGGCAGGTCGGCGTTGCCGCCCCGGGCGTGGCAGACGCCCGCCTCGAAGGTCCCGCCCGCGCCCATCATGAAATAGTCGTTGTACCCGCCCATGTCGAGCCCCTCCGGCTTCCACCCGACGACGGCGGCGTAGAAGTCGCGAACCCCGTCGGCGTCGGCGACGGTGAGGTCGAACCCGACCACTTTGCCGACGGGCTTGGTTCCAGGGTTGGTCACGGTGCCGATCTCCCACTCTCCCGCCAGGGCCACCCGGCGGGTACGGTCCCCCACTGACTAATGACAATTAGTCATAATGCCCCATGGGCCTGCGGACCGCTAGTTCGGGATGGCGGTGGCGAACCTGGCCAGCGCGGCGGACAGCTCGGCGGGCAGGTCCATCGGCACCGCACCGTCCGGGGTCCGACGCAGACAGGCCACCGACTGCGTGCCCCTGGCAACGCGTTCGCCAGCCCGGCGGAAGTCGAAGTCCATGGACAGCCGGTGTCCCCCGCGCGTGGCCAGCCGCATCACGACTTCCACCTCGTCCAGCGCGAAGCACTCCGCGTAGTAGTCCAGCTGGCACGACACGGTGACCAGCGCGATCTCGCCCGCCCGCAGGGCGGCCAGCACCCCCGGTGCGTGGTCGGCGAGGAACAGCTCCCGGCAATGGCCCTGCCAGCGCACGAAGTGTACAAAGTAGACATTGCCGACCAGGTTGGTCTCGTCCAGCGTGACCACGTGGCGATACCGGTAGCTCAGCACTCGACCGCTCCTCAACGACCACGCGGCGCCGCGTGCCGGTTCGCCAAGGCCAGCCCGAGCCCCCGCAGCGCGCAGGTGATGACGAGAGCGAAGAAGAACCCGAACACCACGCCCGCGGACACCAGCACGCCGTAGACCGCGGCCGTGGTCAGCCCGAAGAGCACCTGGCGGCAGGGCGCGGTCGGGGTGCTCCCGGGGTCGGTGATCATGTAGTTGGTGAAGATCACGAAGGCCAGCCCGGTCATCGGCACCAGCGCGGGGACCAGCGCGTGGTCCAGCAGCGCCCAGCGCACCACGGCCTGCCCGGCGAAGCCCAGCACCCAGCCCGCGATCAGCGGCGCCTTCCCGGTAAGGCCGACGTTGAGCATGGTGCCCGCTGCCATGATCGCCAACGGCAGCAACCAGTCCAGCGCGCCCCCGGTGTTGTTCGTGAAGTGGTACGGCGGCGCGATCCCGACCCACGGGAAGAGTACGAGGGTGAGCGCGATCCCCGCGTTGGACGGGTTGAGGAAGTGCCTCGGCCTGCCGTGCACCCGGATGCGGAGCACATACTTGCTGCACACGCCCACGGTCACCGCGAACAGGTAGGGCCATAGGGAAGTGTTGCCGTACAACAGCATCGCGGTCGCAAGCCCGCCGATGTGGCTGGGGAGCAGGAAATTGGCCATCGGCAGCAGACCGCCCGCGTAGGCCGGTGTGCGTCCGCACACGCGCGCGTCGACGGTCTCCATGAGCAGGTCGACGCAGTACGCGGCCAGCACGACCACTATCGGCGTGACGGGCGACTGCTCGAACCCGAGCAGCAGGTGCCCCAGCACGGTGAACGCGGTGATCGACATCGCGAACCGGCGCAGCGCCTTGATTCTGCGGTCCGGCGGGCTGTCGACCCGGTGAGTTGTCATTGCCACTGCCACCGTTCAGTCGGTGCCGGGCGCGCCCGGCGGGTGGATCGGGACACCGGCGGTGCCGTGCAACGGCCCGAACCGTTGCACGGCACCGGTTCTCAGATCGTCACCGACGTTCCGTCGAACCTGGTGACGCTGAACCAATGCGTCTCGTTGAACCAGGGCTTCTGCTCGCGGAGCAGTTCGATGGCCAGGTGCTCGCCGAGCGTCGCCGACTCGGTGAAGTCGGTGCGCCAGTGCACACCCGCCATGTTCCGGCCGACCGCGATGTTCGCGGCGAGCTTGGTCAGCTCGCCGCCGACGGTCAGCGCGTCGCCACCCCGGTAGGGGACCAGTTCCGTGCCCTGGTCGTTGGCCCGCACGGGATCGGGCACGAGCGCCGTCTCGTCGTACCACGCCTTGAGGATCGTCGCGCACGCCGCGGCGGCGGTGGCGTGCCCCGCGCCGTACGCGGGGTGCATCGGCGAGCCCTCGGGAAACGCCTGGGGCAGCAGGTACGAACCCCACTTGTCATGCGTCCTGGTCACCGCGTCGCTGTTGAGGATCTGCTGGTCGATGAACTCGTGCGACCGCCGTCCGGTGATGTGGTTGTGCACCAGGCCGCTGAACGCCTCCGGCCGGGATCTGCGGTGCACGAACCACTTCTGGAACCACACCGCGCGCAGCGCCCGGTTGGCCACCTCGGTCACCAGCGCCAGCAGGTGCGAGGTGCCGAAGTCCGAGAAGCCCTCCTGGGTCTTGGACCAGCGGTACGGGTTGCCCGCGTCGGTGGGGACCCCGGCGTAGGACAGGATGAGGCCCGCGTTGAAGAACGCCTGCGCGGGCGTCGGTCCGGCGTCGAAGTGCACCCAGTGCGCCAGGTCTCGCGGCGTGGCCAGGTACCGGGTGTTGACCCGGTCCCGGTCGCCGTCGGCGAGCGTGCGGTTCCAGCCGCGCTGGACCCGCAGCCAGGTGTCGTAGGTGGTCATGTAGTCGCGGTCGGGCGCCACCGTGTCCTGGCGCTGCGGGCTGCGGTAGGTGCCGAACTGGATGTCCTTCCACAGGAACTGGGACAGGTACGGGCCGCGCCGGTCGCCGGGGGTGTCGCCGCGGAACAGGAAATCCGGCTCGACCCGGCCCGCCCGCTTGTACGCGCGGTAGTCGGTGAGCCGGTTCAGGTCGGCGACCGCCGCCGCGGCGAGGTCGCTCTCCGCGAGCCGGGCGAACGGCACGTCCCGGCACAGCGCCATCCAGTACAGCTCGCACGCCTCGGCGGACAGCCGCGGGCTGTCCATCCGCGGCGCGGGCGGCATCGTCAGCAACCTGCTGTCGGGCCCGACCGCCTCGTGCACCAGCCCCGCCTGCGGGTTGACGTACTTGCGGCCGCCGACGGTGGTGTCGAGCGGGATCCGCTCGAACTCGTCGTTGGCCCCGCTGGCCAGCGCCCGCAGCAGTTGCCGGTACGCCTGCCGGTCGACCTCGCCGAACTCGTTGTGCGGCAAGCCTTTGGTGAAGTTTCCCAGGTAGTCGGGATAGGTGTTCTCCTCACCGTTGTTGACGTGGCCCACCGACGTCGCGGTGGCAGCGGCCGCCTCCGCCGAGGGCTTCTTGATCCCTCGTTCCATGCTGAAGCTCATCTTCGGGTCCCCTCTTCGAGTCCGAGCAGGGTTCCCGCCGGACGCGTTGACCGCATGGTGCTCAGTCGCGCTGCACGGGCGCCGAGTTGCCCTGACCGTCGATCACCACGCGGCTGATGCCGTCCTCGGTCACCACCCGGGCACCCGGGATGACGTTGCCGTTCGCGTCGATCGGCTGCGACGAGGCGTTCACCCGGAACCGCGGGCCCGCCTCGGACATGTGCCAGTGCGTCCACTTCCAGCCCGCCGCGGTCTTCGCCGCGAGCGCGCTCGACCGCAGCGGCTGGTGCTCCTTGGTGCCGTCCGGCCGGGAGATGACGACGTCGCCCTCCTCGTTGATGAGGCCGAGGGTGGAGTTGGCGACGACCCGGTTGGCGGTGATGCTCTTGATCTGGGTCTGCCCGCCGCTCGGGAACAGCGTCCGCAGGTACTCGCCCATCCTGGCCTTGTCCCGGATCGTCACCGGGCGGCCGTTCGCCGCGATCAGCTCGTAGGTGCTGAAGTTGTCGGCCAGGGTGTTGACGATGGCGTCGACATCGCCCCTGGCGTAAAGCGCCTGCAGGTCGGCCAGAAAGCCCCTGACCTCGCCTTCGGCACCCGCGTCGCGCTGGAACACCGCGTCGTCGCCCGCGCCGGAGTCCGCGAAGACTCCCCGCATGAAGTCCCCGACATTCTGGCCGAAATCCTGTACCTCGCTCATTGCTGCCGCTCCCGTCAGAAGAATGCGAACCTTGCGAACCGCGGGCGCCTGTGCCGCGCTGCACACCGTTCTATCCGGCTGGAGCACGGCAGAACTTCTTCCGGTTTGCCTTGCGGACCAACGGTTCCACACCGGGCGCGACCCGCGGACCACGGCCGTCGGAATACCGGGATCTTGCTGCCGTTTTACGGCCTATTGGCCGCAAGGCACGAGAAGACCACCCCGGTTTCCCGCTTTATCGTGCTGAATGGAAATCCCCACCGGCGCGGCATGAGGAGCGGCAATGAGCGAGCCAGCGGGCTGGTCTCCTCGACAATCCCCGGAATCCCCCCGGACATTTCGGCTGCGGGCCGTCGCCGACGATCGGTTCGGTTCCGGCGACGGCGCCGTGTCCCCCGACGGCCGGTATTTCGTGGCCTCGTCCCGGCGCGGGGGCTCGTGCAATCTGTGGTTCTACGACCTGGTGCGCGAGCAGTGGCACCAGGGCACCCGCGGCCCCGGGGACGACATCGAGGCGCAGTGGTCGCCCGACGCGTCCTGCCTGGCGTTCACCTCCACGCGCGGCGGGCGCAAGGCGATCTGGCTCTACCGGCTGCGCGACGGCCGCATCAGCAGGCTCACCGACGGCGACGCCGAGGACGAGTACCCGCACTGGTCGCCAGACGGCCGGACGATCGTCTACACCGGTGGCGCGTGGGGAAAGCGGCACTTCTACGTCGTCGCGGCCGCGGGCGGCACGCCGCGCGCGGTGACCAGGGTGCCGGGTCGGGCGGGCGCGTGCTCGTTCGTCCCGGACGGCAGCGGCATCATCGGCCACTCCTACGACACGGGCGCGGGCGCGATCTCCGTGCGATCGCTGGACGGGTCCACCTCGGTGCAGGTCAGCGACGGCAGCGCGTGGGACTACAAACCCACCGTGTGCGGCGCCCACCCCGTGGCCGCGTTCTCGCGCAGCTTCGAGGGCCGGTCGGTCATCTGGCTGCAGCGACTCGACACCGGCGTCGGGCGGGCCCTGGTGACCCGGTCCGCGGACGACCGCTGGCCGAACTGGACCGCCGACGGGCAGTCGCTGTTCTTCCACCGCCTGGTCGACCAGGGCGTCGCGATCTGCGTGCTGGACCGGGAATCCGGTGCGGTGCGGGAGGTCGTGCCCGCGGCCGAGCAGCCGCGGTACGCGTCGTTCGACCCGGCGGCCGAGCGCATCGTCTACGCGGCCGAGGAAGCCGGCCGGTCGACGCTGCGAATCCGCGAGCTCGCCACCGGGGCGACCACGGTGCTCCCGGTCCGCGAGGCGGCGTTCCCGCAGTGGTCGCCGGACGGGCGGACGATCGCGTTCGCGCGCCGCGACGCCGCGCACCCCCGCTGGGAGATCGCGACGCACGCGCTCGACACCGGGGAGACGACCGTCTGGACTCGTGAACTTCCCTGGCTCAAAGGGATGCACGCGCCACTGGACTGGTCGCCGGACGGCACCCGGCTGGTGTTCAAGTCCGACACCGAGCCGTTCGAGGCCGACCTGTGCGTGCTGGACCTGCGCACCGGCGCGGTCGACAAGCTCACCGACGACCCGTGGTGGGACGAGGCGCCGTCGTGGAGCCCGGACGGGGCCAGCGTCGTGTTCATGTCCACCCGCGGCGGGGACTGGACGTGGGGCTTCTACCGCAAGCACCTGGACACCGGCGAGATCGAGACGGTCGCCGGGCCGGACTACGTGGAGCGCAACAACCCCCGGCTGCTGTCCGACGGCACCCTGGTGAGCACGCTCGTCGCGTCCACTGTGGAGGAACTGCACGAGCAACTGCCGAACGGGCGCAGCCGGGGGTACGCCGCGGTGCGGCCGGGCGTGCGGTACCCGGTGCCCTCCGCCGACGGTCGCCTGCTGGTGTTCACCAGGACACATAGGACAGTCGAGTACTGGCTCGCGCAGGACATCTGGGCGGCCGACTCGCCGGTCGCGGACCTGGTGCGCGACACCGCCGGGGAACCGGCGCGGGCCATGCCGTCGCCCCGACCGGCCATGGGCCCCGTGCGGAGCCCGGTCGACACCCGCCGCAGATGAAAGATGTGATCTTCGCCCGGTCGGGCGAGTCATCGAAAAACCTCTGCCAGACAAGGGAAGTACGCGCATGCCCGGGACGAACAACAGCGAGAAGAACCGGATCTACGACACGGCTGCCGGCGCGCTGTGGCACCTCGCCGTCTACGAGCCGGTGCACGGTGGGCGCGAGTTCACCAACATGGCTGGGGCGGCGCTGCTGGACTTCATCGGCAGCCGGTTCCGCCTCGGCCAGGACGACCACGTGCTGGAGCTGTGCTCGGGCACCGGCGAGGTGTGCCGGTACCTGGCCGCCCGGAGTCGCTGCACGGTCACCGGGATCGAGCTGAACTCCGCGCAACTGCGGCACGCCCGGCTCAAACACCACCGGCTCCCGCCGGACGTGCGCGGCCGCATCCGCTACGTGCAGGCGGATGTGACCACCTGGCAGCCCGACCGGGCCTACGACCTGGTCATCGCGATCGACTCGCTGGCGTTGCTGCCCGAGCCGGGCCACGCGCTCGCGATCGCCCACGCGGCACTGGCCCCCGGCGGCAGCCTCGCGTTCGCCGACATCCTCGGCGGGCCCACGCTGACCGAGCGGGTGCGGACGCGGACCTGGGACTACGACGGCATTCGGCCGCTCCCCGCGCCGCCGGAGACCGCGGCGATGCTCACCGGACTCGGCTTCACCGACGTCGCCTACACCGACATCTCCGACGCCGCGGTCGACTGCTTCCGTGCCATTTCCGGCGCGCTCACGCTCAACCGCCGCGCGATCGAATCGGTGTGCGACCACGGGGAATACGCGCACTGGCGCGAGTCGACCGAGTTCTACGTCGACAGTTTCGCGAGCGGACAGCTCACCTATTGGCGGTACACCGCCGAGAAACCCGATAGCGAAGGGGAAATCCGATGAACATCCGTCGTGAGCCCGTGCTCGTGCAGACCGCGCTCCTTGCCGCGATCAACCTGGTGATCGCCTTCGGCATCCTCGACCTGAGCGCCGCGCAGCAGGGCGCGCTCACCGCCGTGCTGGCCGCCGTCCTCGGCTTGATCACCCGGCGCCTGGTCACCCCGCTGAACGACCCGAAGGACGCCTACCTCCGCCAACTCGCGGCCGTCGAGCGGGCCAGGGCGGACGAGGCGGACAAGTGACGGGGGCGCACCGCGGATCGGCCCCTCTGCGGCTGCTGCCCCCGCTGCCGAACCGACTGGTCGACTTCGAGCGCCGCGGCTTCCGGCACGCCGACGAGCACGCCCGGACCGTGTTGGAGCGTCGGGCGCGTTCTTTCCTGTGCGGCTACGAGACGCTGCGCCAGCAGGGCTGCCTGCGAACCGGCGCGGTGCTCGACCTGCTGGCCCCGGTCGACCGGGGTTTCGGCTACGAGGGCGCGGCGTTCGCCGCGGCGGCGGCCGACCTGCTCCGGCCGCGGGCGCGCCTGCGCGGCAGGCCGCGCGTGTCGCACCTGGCCAGGCTGCTCGCCTCGGCGGGCGACCGGTTCCCCCACCTCCTGCACGTCGGTGCGGGCTGGGTGGGGCTGGCCGCGTCGCCGACGCTGGTGGTGGGCAAAGCGCCGCTCGACCCGCTGTTGCGCTGGCTCGCGGTCGACGGCGCGGGCTTCGCGCGCGCCTTCCTGCGCGGACAGCGCTGGATCGACCGATTCGCCGCCTCCCCACACTCGGCGGACCCGGTCCGCGCCGTGCTGTACCAGGGAGTCGGGCGCGCGCTGTGGTTCGTCGAGTGCGCCGACGCCGACGCGATCGCGGCGCGCATCGAGTCCTTCCCGGCCCCCGCGGCACCGGAACTGTGGGCCGGAGTCGGGCTGGCGGTCTGCTACGCGGGCGGGGCGGGCGAGCAGTCCCTCGCCCGGCTGACGCGGATCACCGGACCCGACCGGCACGCGCTCGCGCAGGGCGCGGCGTTCGCCGCGCGCGCCCGGCAGACCGGCGGACACGTGCCGGAGCACACCAGGACCGGCGTCGGCGCGCTCGCGGGCGTCACCGTCGAGGCCGCCGCCGACTGGACCCGGGCGGCTGGGCAGGCACCGCCCGAACTGGAGGGCACCGTCCGAAACTACCGGCTCTGGCAACGGCGAATCCGCGAGACCGCCCGCACGCACTGACAAGCACTGGAGACCCGATGAAACCCGCCCCCCTCCGCCGCGGCGCGCCGATCACGCTCGCCCTGACCCTCGCCACGGCGACCGGGTTCGCCACCGCTCGACCGTCCATTTCGGACGCCGAAGCGGCGAGCATGGCCGCGCGCTTCGGTTTCGCCACCACGGCGCTCAACGCGGCCCCGGCCGACGCGAGGTCGCTACGCCCGGTCGCGCCCGGCTACGAGCACATCCGCTCGTGGATCTCCGCGGTCGGCGCGGCGGTCGCGCTGACCGACCTCGACCGCAACGGCCGCTCCGACGACGTGTGCCTGGTCGACCCGCGCGACGACTCGGTCCGGGTCGGCCCGGTTCCCGGTACCGGCGACCGGTACCGGCCCGTCACGCTCACCCCGGAGCGGGACTACGACGCCACCATGGCCCCGATGGGCTGCGTGCCCGCCGACCTCGACACCGACGGCGACACCGACTTCATCGTCTACTACTGGGGCCGCTCGCCGGTCCAGTTCCTCAACCAGGGCAGCGGTTTCCGCTCGCACGAGCTGATCCAGCCGCGGCAGGTGTGGAACTCGACGGCGCTCGGCCTCGGCGACATCGACGGCGACGGCGAACTCGACGTGTTGGTGGGCAACTACTTCCCGGACGACGCCCGGGTGCTCGACCCGACCGCGGGCCCCGACCGGATCCAGATGCAGGACAGCATGGGCCTGGCCCGCAACGGCGGCACCGACCGGCTGCTGCTGTCGCGCCCGGCGGGCGGCGACCGGCCCCCGGTGTGGACCGACGTGAGCGACGCCCTGCCCGCGGCCGTCGCCTCGGCGTGGACGCTGGCCATCGGCCTGCAGGACCTCACCGGCGACCTGCTCCCCGAGATCTACGCGGCAGCCGACTTCGGACCGGACCACTTGCTGGTCAACCGCTCCACGCCCGGCCGCGTCACGCTGGAGCCGGTGACCGGCGCCCGCGACTGGACCTCGCCGCGGTCGACGGTGCTCGGCCGGGACTCGTTCAAGGGCATGGGTGTCGCGTTCACCTACGTCGACGGGCAACGGCTGCCGATGATCATGGTCAGCAACATCACCAGCGAATGGGCGTTGCAGGAGAGCAACTTCGCGTTCGTGCCGACCGGCGACGGCGCCGAACTACTCGCGGGCGAGGTGCCGTTCACCGACCGGAGTGAGGAGCTCGGCCTGGCTCGCAGCGGATGGAGCTGGGATGTCAAGGCAACCGACTTCGACGGCGACGGCACCGACGAGTTGTTGCAGACGACCGGATTCCTCAAGGGCGAGCGGTGGCGGTGGCCGCTGCTGCACGAACTCGCGCTCGGCAACGACCAACTCGTCCGGTATCCGGGGGCGTGGCCGAAGTTCGGCCCCGGCGACGACCTGTCCGGCCACGAGCACGACCCGCTGTGGGTGCGCACCGCGTCGGGCCGCTACACGGATCTGGCGCCGCGGCTCGGCTTGGCCGCGCCGGACAACAGCCGCGGGATCGCCATCGGCGACGTCGACGCAGACGGGCGACCGGACGCGGCGATGGCGATGCAGTGGGAGGACTCGAAACTGCTGGTCAACACCGCGCCGACAACAGTGGGGCGAACCGTGCTCACGCTCGTGCGGCCGGGCTCGACCGGCGCGGGCCGCCCGGCCATCGGTGCCGTGGTGACCGCGACCCCGCCGGACCGGGCCGCGCTGCGGGCGCAGCTCTACCCGGCGAACGGCCACGCGGGCGTGTCGTCGGCGGAGCTGTTCTTCGGCACCGGCACCGCGCTCCCGAGCCGGTTCACGGTGCGCTGGATGACCCAGGCCGGTCCCCGCGAGGCGGGCATCGACCTCGCGCCGGGTCGGCACACCGTGCTGCTGAACGACGACGGCACGATCGGCGCGGGCTAGGCGGTGGGTCGTGGCGCACGACCTAACCGAATACCCGCATTCCGCGTGAATAGGCACCGAGAATCGCCAATGGAAAGCCGTACAAAGGGGAACTCCGGCGTGCCTCGACGTGCAGCACACGCCACGACGCCCGCGGTGGGCGCAACCACCGCGGGCGACGACGGCCCCCCTGCGCACGCCCGGCTGGGGCGACGGTGGACCAGGTAGCCCGGCCCCCGTCGGCGAGGACGCGGCCTGCCACCCCCCCGGCCATGACGCCGTTCACGTGT
>NZ_JBQTHF010000015.1:0-24453 GCF_052390155.1 Actinokineospora sp.
GATGGATCTGCTCGGGTGGTTGGCCGAGCGGGGGTACGTGGATGTGGACGAGGTCACCACGGCGAACGAGAAGATCACGTTCGCGCTGCCCCCGGAACTGCGCAGGGACCTCAAACCCACCCGCTGAGGGTGCGGGCGGTGCTGGTTTCAGGAGTCTTCGGGGCGGGGGCGCCGCCGGGGCTGGCGATCCGGGTTGGGGCGAGCGGGTCGGCGTTCGGCGCCACGGTCGTCGCGGGGGCGCTTGGGGCGTTCTTCACCTGCCGCGCGGCCGGACCCGCGGTCGTCGCGGGGCGGGCGTGGGGTTGCGCGGTCGTCCCGGGCTGAGCGGTCGTCCCTGGGCGAGCGGTCGTCCCGGGGGGAACGGTCCTCTCGGGAGGGACGGATTCGCGGGGAGCGGTCTTCGCGGGCGGCGCGGTCGCGAGGGGATCGGTCTTCGCGCTGACGGCGTTCGCGCGGGGCGGCGCGGTCGGGCTGGGGCCTGCGGTCCGGGCGCGGGGCGGACGACTGGCCGGGTGTCCGATCACCCGACTTTCGGTCGCCGGTCAGGCCGGGTGTCCGGTCACTCGTCTTTCGGTCGCCGGTCAGGCCGGGTGTGCGGTCACTCGTCTTTCGGTCGCCGGTCAGGCCGAGCTTGCGGTCGCCCGTCAGACCTTGCTTGCGGTCGCCCGCGGGGCCAGGGCGCCGATCGCCCATCAGACCGGGCTTTCGGTCGGCGGCGAGTCCGGGCTTGGCCGGATCGTCGTCGGCGGGGCGCTTGCGCGGGCGGGCGGGGATCGTGCGCGGAGCGGGGTCGCGCTGGAGGAACAGCCGGGCCACACCGATCGCCACGGCTACCCCCGTGGTGATGGCCATCGTCGGGAAATTGCTGGTCAGCGGTAGTGCGACGGAGAACAGGAGCTGCTTGAGGCCGCCACCATCCGAGGCCGGGGCCAGCGCGACCACACCGCCGATCGCCGTGACGGCGAACACCAGGGGCGGCTGCACCATCGGGCCGAACAGGTTGCGCCTGCGCACCAGACAGATCGCCGCGACACACCCCGCGATGTAGGCGCCCTGGTAGATCCGCCCGAGCGACCCCAGGCGCTGCATGTCGATCACGGCGGCCACCGCCGCCAGCCCGAAGGCGATCAGCACGGCACCCCACCACGGCAGGCCCCGCGACCGGCCGAAGATCGGGCGCTCATCCCACGCGGGCTCGGCGTGGTCATCGTCAAGATCGCTGCGGCGATCGCGAGTCGCGGTCACGTCGGTACACGGTAGTCCGTCAGTGTGGGATGGCCGTCATTGTTCGGCGATCATGGGTCTCAGACCACACATCGCTGTGAGCTGCGCCACAGATCAACTCCGCTGACGAGGGTCAGTCCAGGGGCGCCGCCTCTGGCAGCTCGTGCCCGTTGACGGCGGCCTCGTCCGCACGCCGGATGGGAGGCACCGGGGTGGGGCTCCCGGCCGCCACGCTCAGCGGGACCACGGCGGCGCGGAACTGCTCCAAGGCGTCGAGTTCGCGCCTACGGGCGGACAGGAAGCGCTGCAGGTGCGTGGTGGACAGGTTCAGCGCGTCGACCGCCGCGCCCGCGGAACGGTGGGCGGCACCTGCCCGGACGCGGACGGCCTCCACGTCGTCGGCGATGGTGCGTTCGGTGGCCGCGAACAGGGCGGACGACGCGACCACCGCGAAGCCCGTCGGTCCACAGAGGAACACGCGGCGGTCGAGCAGCCAGCGCAGCAGCTCCGGGTCGGTGTCCAGGGCGGCGACCACCGCCGCGTCGGACGGGACGAACATGACCGTGCCGTAGATGGCGTCCGCCCAGCGCTGATAGCCCTTGCCCGCCAGCTCCGCCGCGCGCGAGCGGATGTTGCGGACGTGCACGCGCAAGGCGTCGAGGCGTTCGGCGGAGTCGTCTGTCTCCACGGCCTCGGCCCAGCACGCCATGCTCATCTTCGCGTCGACCGGGACGCGCCGGTCGTCGCCGAGTAAGAGCAGCAGGTCGGGTCGGGCCGCGCCGCCGCCCGCGACATCGGTCTGCACGGTGAAGTGCAGGCCCTCGCGCAGGCCGAGCGCGCGGGCGGTCTCGATCAGTACCTGTTCGCCGAGTTCGCCTCGGCCGCTGATCGACGCGAAGGCCACCTCGTAGCGGCGCAGGGCCAGTTGGTGTGCGTCGGAGCGGCCGCGTTCGGCGACCAACTCGGCGCGCGCGGCCTCGGCCTGACGCGCGCTTTCGGTGTACAGGCGCCAGAACAGCGCGCCCGCGGCGGCGAGCAGCAGCACGAGCACGGCGGCGACGGTGCCGAGCACGGCGGTCACGGCAGTCCTTTCTGGTCGGTGGAAACGTTCGGGTCGATCTTTACCGGATGGCACCGACAGAACGAAGATCGAACGCTCGTTCGACCGGCGTGGCTCCCCCGATCGGGTGCATGATCGCTCTAATTTGGCACGCATGCGGGTGCTGCACACCTCCGACTGGCACGTGGGCCGCACGTTCCACGGCCGCGACCTGCTCACCGAGCAGGAGTCGGTGCTGGGCGGACTGGCGGACCTGGTGAGCGACGAGCGCGTCGACGTCCTCGTCGTCTCGGGCGACCTGTACGACCGCGCCGTGCCGTCCGCCGAGGCCGTCGACACCTGCGCGCGCGTGCTGGGCCGCGTCGCGGCGGCGGGCGCCAAGATCGTGATCACGCCGGGCAACCACGACTCCGCGGCGCGACTCGGCGCGTTCGGGGAGTTCGCCGCCGCAGGCGGGCTGCACCTGCGCACCGCCATGGCCAACCTGCACCGCCCGGTCCTGCTCGACGACGCGCACGGCCCCGTCGCGATCTACGGAATCCCTTACCTGGAGCCGGAACCGGCCAAGCACGCGCTCGGCATGCCGGAGCTGCGCGGCCACCCCGGCGTGCTCGGCGAGGCCATGCGCCGCGTCCGCGCGGACCTGGCCGAACGCCCCGAGGGCACCCGATCGGTGGTCCTCGCGCACGCCTTCGTCATCGGTGGCGAGGAGAGTGACTCCGAGCGCACGATCGCGGTCGGCGGTGTCCCGTACGTGCCCAGCGCGGTGTTCGACGGCGTCGACTACGCGGCGTTGGGCCACCTGCACGGCCCGCAGACCCTCGCCGAGCACCTGCGCTACTCGGGCAGCCCGCTGGCGTACTCGTTCTCCGAGGCCCGCCACCGCAAGTCGGTGTGGCTGGTCGAGCTGGACGCGGGTGGCCTCGCCGGGGTCGAGCGGCGCGCGCTGCCCGTCCCGCGCGCGCTGGGCACGCTGCGCGGCGAGCTGGCCGACCTGCTCGCCGACCCGGCGCACGACGCCCTGACCGAGACGTTCCTGTCCGTCGAGCTGACCGACCACGTCCGACCGATCGACGCCATGCGCAGGCTGCAGGAGCGGTTCCCGCACGCCGTGCACCTGCAGTGGCGGCCCGCGGGCGGCCTCGACCGTCCCCTTCGCTACGCCGACGCCGTGCGCGGCCGCGACGACGACGCGGTGGCCTGCTGTTTCGTCACCGAAACCCGGGGCAGCGCGCCGACCGAGGCCGAGCGCGGACTGCTGCGCGAGGCGCTGGCCGCCGTGGCCGGGAAGGAGCCGGAATGAGGTTGCACCGCCTGGAGCTGACCGCGTTCGGCCCGTACCCCGGCCGCGAGGTGGTCGACTTCGACCGACTCGGCGCCGACGGGCTGTTCCTGCTGCACGGCGACACCGGCGCGGGCAAGACCACGCTGCTCGACGCCGTCGCGTTCGCGCTGTTCGGGGCGGTGCCGGGGGTGCGCGACGAGGCCAAGCGGCTGCGCTGCGACACCGCCGACCGCGACGTACACACCGAGGTCGCGCTGGAGCTGACGGTGCAGAGCCTGCGGCTGCGGATCGTGCGCAGCCCGGAGTACCAGCGGCCGAAGCGGCGCGGCGACGGCACCACGAAGCAGAACGCGAAGGTGTCGCTGACCTGGCTGCACGGCCCCGCGCGCGAGGGGCTGACGCGCATCGACGAGGTGGCGCGCACGGTGCAACGCCTGCTCGGCATGACCAAGAACCAGTTCTTCCAGGTGGTGCTGCTGCCGCAGGGCGAGTTCGCCCGGTTCCTCCGCGCGGACACCGCGGCCAGGGAGACGCTGCTGGAGAAGCTGTTCGGCACCGAGCACTTCCAGCGCGCCGAGGTCTGGTTCCGCGACCGCAGGCAGGAACGCCGCCGCGCCAGGGACGCGGCGCACGAGTCGGTCCGCAGGCTGGTGGCGCGGGTCGCGCAGGCGGCGGACATCGAGCCACCCGACGACGCCGACGAGCCGTGGCTGGCCGACCTGACAGCGGACCTCGACAGCCACGCGGCCGCCGCCTCCGCCGCCCAGGTCGCGGCCGCCGAGGCGGGTGAGCGGGCCGACGCGGAGCTGGCCGCGGGCCGCACGGCCGCCGAGCGGGTGCGCCGGGTGCGGGAGGCCGCGGCGAACCTGGCCGAGTTGGCGACGGAGGCGAGTGCTCGCGCCGAGTGGCGGGCGGAACTGGACGCCGCCCGGCGCGCGGTGTCCGTGGCGGCGGTCGCGGAGGATCTCCGGCGGGTTGAGCGGCAGGTCACTGGGGCTGAGCGCGTGGCGCGCGACCGGGCGGTGGATGCGGGGGCTTCGCGGGAGGGCGCGGGTGCGGTGGCGGGGCTGGGTGGCGAGTGGGACGCGGGTGCTGTGCGGGAGGGCGCGGCGGGTGGGTTGGCCGGGCTGGTTGGTGGGGTGGATGCGGGGGCTTTGCGGGAGCGCGCGGGTGCGTTGGCCGGGCTGGTTGACGAGGCGGGTAAGCAGGAGGTCGAGCGTGCCCGGCTCGGCTGCCTGGTCGACTCGATCGCGATGGCCGAGACCGAGTCGCGGCGGTTGGTCGAGCAGGCCGATGTGCTGCCCGCGCGGATCGTGGACGCCCGCGCCCGGTTGGCCGAGTCGGCCGATGCCCGCGCGTCCGTCGACGGCCTTCGCGCCCGCCGGGACGAGTTGGCCGAGTTCGTTCGGTACGCCGCGAACCTCCCTGCGGCCGAGCGGGATCTGGTGTCGGCCACCGACCGTTCCCAGCAGGCCGTCGCGGCGCATCAGGGGGCGTTCGCATTGTTGCTTGACCTGCGGCAACGCCGGTTGGACGGGATGGCAGCCGAGTTGGCTGCCGGGCTGGCGGCGGGGGAGTCGTGCCCGGTGTGCGGGTCGGCCGAGCATCCGTCGCCCGCGCGAGCGGTGCGGGAGCGGGTCACGCCTGCCGACGAGCGCGCCGCCCAGGTCGCCGAGCAGCGCTGCCGGGCGGCCCGCGACGAGGCCGCCGACGTGCGCACGCGGGCCCGGCACACGGTCGCCGCCCTGCGCGAGCGGTTGGCCGACCAGCCGGACCCGGTGCCCGCGCATGCCGACGCCGTGGCCGCCCTCGGCGTGGCGAAAGCGCTTGCGCGCCAGTATGAGGAGCTGGCGGCCGAGCTGGCCCGCGACGAACGCGCGGCCGAGACGACCCGCGACCGCCGCGGTGTGCTGGATCGGGAGTTGGCCGCGCTGGCCGCCGAGCGCGCCACGCTGGCGGCGGCGGTCGCCGAGCGGGCGGAGCGCCTCGATGCCGCCCGCGGTCCGCACGCGAGCGTCGCCGCCCATCGGGAGCATCTGCTCGCCCAGGTCACGGCCCTGGGCGCGCTGGCGGACGCCCGCGCGAAGCTCGCCGAGGTGCGGGCGCGGTGGACCGAGCAGCGGGCCGCGGTGGCCGCTGTCGTGACCAGGGCCGGGTTCGCCGACCTCGCCGAGGCCCTCGGCGCCGCCCGCGACGAGAAGGTCATGGGCAAGCTGGAGCGTCAGCTCGCCGACGCCGAGACGATGGCGGCCAAGTACCGGATGGTGCTCGCCGAGCCGGAGCTGGCGGGTGTCGACCCGGAGTCCACAGTGGACCTCACGCTGCTGGTGCGGATCGCGCGCACCGCCCGGACCGACGCGGAGAACGCCGTCGCCGCGGCCCGCGCCGCCGCCGACCGGGCGCGGTCCGTGCACGCACTGGCCTGCCGCCTGCGCGCCGCGTGGGTCGACCTCGCGCCGGTCGAGGCCGAGTTCGCCGAACTCGACGCGCTGACCGACGTGGTCAACGGGCGCGGCCAGAACGCGTCCCGGATGTCGCTGCGCTCCTACGTCCTGGCCGCGCGGCTGGCGGAGGTCGCGGTGGCCGCGACCGAGCGGCTGCGCCGGATGAGTCAAGGCCGCTATTCGTTCGTGCACAGCGACGAGGCCGGTGCCCGCGGCACCCGCGGCGGCCTTGGCCTCGACGTCCTGGACGACTTCTCGGGTCAGGTGCGTTCGGCGAAGACGCTGTCCGGCGGGGAGTCCTTTGTGGCCTCACTGTCGCTCGCACTCGGCCTGGCCGACGTGGTGGCCGCCGAAACCGGCGGCGCGCTGCTGGACACCCTGTTCGTGGACGAGGGCTTCGGCACTCTCGACGCGAACACCCTCGACGACGTGATGACGATCCTCGATGAGCTGCGAGTCGGTGGCCGGGTGGTTGGCTTGGTGTCGCATGTGGACGAATTGCGGCAGCGTATTCCGATGCGGCTGCGGGTGCGCAAGGCCCGCACCGGGTCCACTGTGGAGCTTACCGCCTAGGCGGCCCGCCAGAGGTGCATCCCGGCGTAGGAGCGCCATGGCTGCCATATTCGGCCGCAGGCTCGCAAACCCTCCACAGTGGACGGCAAACCCAGCGCGCGTGCGCCGTTGCGGAGGGCGATGTCGTTCAGCAGCAGCACATCCGGGTCGCGGAGTAGGCGCATCACGACGTAGCCCGCGGTCCACGGTCCGATGCCCGCATACGACAGCAACCGGTCGTACAGCGTCTCGGCGTCGGTGTCCAGGTCGAGGTCGCCGTCGGCTATCGCGGCGCACACCGTGCGGATGGTCCGCACGCGCCGGGCCGGGCCCGCGAGGGCTTCCGGGCCGCACTCGGCGATCGCGGCCGGGGCCGGGAACAGGGTGGTCAGCTCACCGTCCGAAGTAGACAGTGGTTCGCCGACGGCGGCGGTGAGCCTGCGGGCCGCCGTACGCGCCGCCGCGACCGTCACCTGCTGGCCGAGCAGCGCCCGCACCACCGTCTCCGTGCCGTCGACGCTGCCCGGCACCCGGATGCCGGGAGTGGCCGCCACCGACGCGGCGAGCGCGGGATCGGCGCCGAGCACCGCGTCGACCGCGACCGGGTCGGCGTCGAGGTCGAGCAGCCCGCGCAGCCGTGCCACGGCAACGGCCCGGTCGCGCGGATCGGTCAGCGCGAGGGCGCACTCGACGTGGCCGGGAACCGGGCGCAGTCGCGCGGTGGCCTGCCCGTGGGGCAGCCGCATGGTGCGGGCGTAGCTGTCCGCCGACGCCGTCTCGACGCCGGGGATCGACCGTGCCGCAAGGAAAGCGAGGATGCCCGCGGCGTCGAACGGCGGGCGCACTGGCAGCCGCAACACCACGCGGCGGTACGGGTCGGTCGGCACGCGTTCATGCTGCCGGCCCCGCCACCTGCCGGGCAGGCCGGAATCAGACCTCACCACAACGAAAGCGGGGCCTGTCGTCGCCGACAGGCCCCACTTCCTCGTTCCTTGCTACTTACGACACTGCCTCGACCACGACGTCACCGGAGCCGACCAGCACGTTGGTGTCCGTGCGGACCTGGACGTTGCCGAGCAGCACGCGACCCGCGGCCGGAGCCGTGTTGGCGGTCACCGTGCCAGGAACGGTCCACTGGGCACCCGCGGCACGCGGCGCGTTTGCGTCGGTCACCGCCACCGAGCCGAAGGCCGGGTTGGTGAACACGTCCAGGTAGTCGTAGGTCGTGGTGCCCGCGGGCACCGCGAATCCCTGGACCAGGATGCGCCATTCACCGGCCGCCGGGTTGGCGATGGTCACCTCTTCCTCGGAGTCGCCGTCCGCCGCCTGGCCCGCGAGCAGGCAGGTGCCGGACGTGCAGTTGAAGACGAAGAGGTCCAGGTCGGCCGCCGCGTCCGAGGTGTTGCCGATCTTCGCGCGCAGCGAGGTCGACCCCGGGGTCACGATGACCGGGTACTCCTGGTCCTCCAGGTCGGCGATGCTGAGCTGACCGCGCTTGGCGCTGCCCAGCGGGGTGCCGACCGCCCGGCCGGTGAACGGGCCGAACAGGTTCTTCAGCGTGTACGACCGCGCCACCGGGGTGCCCGCCGTGGCGGACGGGATGATGTCCGGGTTCGGCGTCACGGTGGCGCCGAGCACGGACGCGGTCAGGGTGAACGGAGCCGCGGCGGCGTCCGACGTGCGACGCGCCTCGACCACGACCTCCCAGACGCCCGGCTGCGGGTTGCTGAGCGTGCGGCTGGTCGGGCTGGCGCCCGCACAGCCGGTCGGCCCCGGAACCGGCGGGTTGTAGCAGCTCAGCGACGAGTTGGACTCGATGCCGACACCGAACGGGTGGAAGCGCAGGAAGCGGAGCTGGCCCGTACCGGCACCGGTGCCGCCGCCCTGCAGGTCGACCTTGAAGGCCGGGGTGGCCGGGCCGACGCGGAAGAAGAACGACTTCACCTCGTTGCGACCCACGGTGCCGCCCTTGCGGACGGTGTAGGCGTTGTCCGCGGTGAACTCGTCGGCCGCGATCACGGTGTTGAGGGTCTGCGCCTCGATGCCCGAGGTCATCGGGCTGTCCAGGTTCAGCACCGCCGAGTGGATGCCCGCGGCCCGCGGGTTGATGGTGACCGCGAACTTCACGGCGCTGTTCTTCGGCAGCGTGACCGTCTTCGCCGAGCTGAACGTGCCGTTGTTGCCGACCCACTTCACCTGGTAGGTCACCGGGGAGTCCGGGCCCGTGGTGCGGTTGAACGTGTACTGGCGCACGTAGCGGTCGCCCGCCTTGACGCCCTCACGGTCGTGGATGCCGACGCCGACGCCCGGGGTCTTGAGGAACGCGGACAGAGCGGTGTTCACCGGCACGGACGTGGAGATGTCCGTCGTGCTCGGGTTCGACTTGAGCAGGTTCCAGGCCTTCTTCGTGTCGATCAGGCCGTTGCCCTGCTCGTAGGCGCCCAGGCCGCTGACGAACCGCGCCGAGGACTGGAACGCGGTGCGGAGCTGCGCCGCGGTGTGCGAGCGGCCGGTGGCCCTCGCGGCACTCACCAGCAGCGCCGCCGCACCGGCGGACTGCGGCGAGGCCATCGACGTGCCGTTGAACATCGCGTAGCCGGGCGGCAGCGGGTAGGTGCCCACCAGCGGTCCGCCGAGCTGCCAGGTCGGCACGGTCGAGATGGCCGAGCCGGGGGCGATGATGTTCGGCTTGAAGCCGCCGTCCTCACGCGGGCCGCGCGAGGAGAAGCCGTGCAGCGACTCCGCGACCGCGAGGTCCGAGCCGTAGTTGCGCTGCCAGGTCTCCTTGGTGATGTACGAGCCGACCGAGAGCACCTTGGTCGCGACCGACGGGTCGCCGACGGTGTTCACGCCCGCGCCGGAGTTGCCCGCGGAGATGAACATCTGCACGTCGTAGGTGTCGATGAGCCGGTCGTACAGCTCGGCACGCGCGTTGTTCGCGTCGTTCAGCGCCGGGAGGCCGCCGATCGACATGTTGATGACGTCCACGTTCGCGTCGCGCGCGGCGTAGATCATGCCTTCGAGCAGCGCGTGGTTGGTGCAGCCCGCGATGAACAGGCAGACCCGGACCGAGACCAGCTTGGCGCCGGGGGCCGCACCGGTCATGGTGCCGCCGAACATCCGGTTCGCCGCGGTGATGCCCGCGACGTGCGAGCCGTGCGCGCCGGACACGATGCCGATGTTGACCACGTTGTTGGCCTGGTCGGTCTGCACGACGAACGGCATGGACTCCTTGACCGGGGTCGCCGCGTTGTCGGTGCCGAACGTGCCGACGTCGTACTTGACCTTGTAGTCGGTCATCGCCTTGTCGTCGGCGAAGGTGCCGTTCTGGTTCGTGTCGACCCAGACGGTGGCGGTGGCCGGGTTCCACACGATGCGGAAGTCGCCGCTGCTGCCCGCGGGGTTGCCGTCGCGGTTGACGTCGCTGCCGACCTCGCCGCCGAGGCGCGAGTCGCGCTCCTTGAAAACACCGGAGCGCAGGTCACCCTCGCCGGGCAGGCCGACGGTCGGACCGCTGACCGTGGCGGACATCTGGACCCACGTCGGGTCGTTGTCGTTGTTCACCCCGCCGGTGAACTTCGGGTCGGTGTAGGTCACCCAGTCGGTGATCTTCCGCTCGCCCGTGCTGGTGGTGTTCAGCGACGGGTGGTCGAGGTCGACACCGCTGTCGATGATGCCGATGGTGGTGCCGCGGCCGTCCCAGGTGGGGTGGTCGTTGACGAACTGGGCGGCGTTGATGTCGCCCGTCGGCATGTAGGCGTTGACCCGCGGCGTCGCCGGGCCCGGGGCGGGCTGCGGTGTCGGGTCGACGATCCCCGCCGGGCGGGGGTCGGGAAGGGGAACGTTCTCGTCCAAGTCGAGCGCACTGACGCCCGAGAGCTTGGCGAGCCTCTTGACCTGGTCGACAGGCACCTCGGCGCGCACGTAGCCGATCTCGTCGGCGCGGTACTCGACCTTGGCCCCCGCCTTGGCCAGCTCGTCCACGCCGCGGGCGCCTAGACCCTGCTTGGTGGAGATCAGGACCTTGACGGTCTTCTTGCCTGCCTGCTCGGCCTTGGCCAGCAGTTCCTGATCGTGCTTGCCGATCCCGGGGCCTTCTTCGGCTGGCCCCTGGGCGGGTGCTGCGGCGGCGCTCGGTATCGAGGCCAGCACTGTGCCGGCCACGGCGGCGGTAAGCGCCATGCCGAGGGCGATCCGGCTGCGCCGGCGCCATTCGGGTTGAATCATCCCACTTCCTTCTTCCTCAGCGGGTGAGCTGGGTGCACGCCTGGAACCTCCGGTTGGCGGACGACAGCAGGGCGCTCACGGAGTGTTGTTTAGGGGTGACCTGCTGACTAGCGTCCATATGGGCTAATCCTTCCGTGAAGGTATGGACGAACCCGTACGCATTGTGCATGTATCGCGGCAGATAGCGAGTTCGTTACCAAGCGAATGGGTGCTGTACTGCGGATGTCTGTCCTACGACGCTCACCGCTGAGTGACGAGATCTGGGAATAGTGTTGGTAACTATTTGGCACACGACCGGGGGCGGCTTGCGCCGGACGGGTGGTCCGTAGACTCAACTCCCGTGAGTTTGACCCTCGGGATCGTCGGACTGCCCAACGTCGGCAAGTCCACCCTCTTCAACGCCCTGACGAACAACGACGTGCTCGCCGCGAACTACCCGTTCGCGACCATCGAGCCCAACGTCGGTGTCGTCCCGCTGCCCGACCCACGGCTGGACCGGCTCGCGGCGATCTTCTCCAGTGAGCGCACGGTGCCCGCCGTGGTGTCCTTCGTGGACATCGCGGGCATCGTCAAGGGCGCGTCGGAGGGAGCCGGGCTGGGCAACAAGTTCCTGGCCAACATCCGCGAGGCCAACGCCATCTGCCAGGTCATCCGGGTCTTCGACGACCCCGACGTGGTGCACGTCGACGGCCAGGTCGACCCGTTGGCCGACATCGAGACCATCAACACCGAACTCATCCTCGCCGACCTGCAGACTCTCGACAAGGCATTGGCGCGGTTGGAAAAGGAGGCACGCACCCGCAAGGAGGCGCGCCCCACGCTCGACGCCGCGCTCAAGGCCAAGGACATCCTCGACGGCGGCCGGACCCTGTTCGCCGCACAGTCCGAGGTGGACTGTGCGCTGCTGCGCGAGCTGAGCCTGCTCACCACGAAACCGTTCCTGTACGTGTTCAACGCCGACGAGGTCGTCCTGCTCGACAGCGCCCGCCGCGAGGAACTGGCCAAGCTCGTCGCCCCGGCCGACGCCGTGTTCCTCGACGCCAAGGTCGAGGCCGAACTGCTGGAACTCGACGAAGAGTCCACACGGGAGCTGCTGGAGTCGGTCGGCCAGCACGAGCCCGGCCTCAACGCGCTGGCCCGCGCCGGCTTCCACACCCTGGGCCTGCAGACCTACCTCACCGCGGGCCCCAAGGAGTCCCGCGCGTGGACCATCCCGCAGGGCGCCACCGCCCCCCAGGCGGCCGGGGTGATCCATTCCGACTTCGAACGCGGGTTCATCAAGGCCGAGGTCGTCTCGTTCGCCGATTTGATCGAAGCGGGCTCGATGGCCGCGGCCAAGTCGGTGGGCAAGGTGCGCATCGAGGGCAAGGACTATGTGATGGCCGACGGCGACGTGGTCGAATTCCGCTTCAACGTCTGATGCCGGGCAGTCGATAATGCGGCAAGATCAGCCTGCGTTCACTGTCGCAGGCAATATCATTGGTCGCTGACGTCCTTCGGAGTGCTGGGGAAGTCGGACCAACTGCGATGAAGTAGATGATCGGCTTCCACGCTGGCCAACTCCGTGAGTGCGTCGTTGCGGTCCACTCTGAGGGGTGCGTCAAACTCGATCAACCACACCAGTGCTTTCTCGAACGTGATGCGTCCGGTGGGCAGGTGGCGGCCAAGGTCCGGCGGCAGGTGGATGTGGGGCTCCTTGACCGGGCTTCGCCCCGCTGGATGCCAGTGTATGCGCCAGTGGTCGGCGCCTCGCGGCGTGGACAGCTTGTAGTTGTACGCTCGCGTAGAGCAACGATAGGCGCCTTGGTGCTGATCGTCATGTTGCGCTGGGTCAGCGTCGACGATCTCGAAGTGCATGGCGGCGAAGAAAGTCCCGGTCTGGGTCAACCGCATACCTGCGGCGGAGTTGAGTGACCAGTCGTAGGTCACGCCTTTGCGGTACGGTCCTCGCTTGCCTGCGACCGTGATCTTGGCATGACCATCCAACACCTTGACGGATCGTTGAAGTGGGCCCAAGAAGGCTCGTACCGCGTCATCTGGAGTTCGGCCAGGCACAGCTAGATCATCGCACCAGCGGTAGGCCCATCCACACATCGACCAGGCCGTTGACCTTGTCGAAGTCCTCGTCAGTCCACTCGCCCCCATCCCAGCGGCGAAGGAACTCGTTGCCGCTGATGCCCATCTCGCGGCGCGCGAGCTGATCGAACGCCGCAGCTCCCTCGGCATCTGATAGTTCGACAACCTCGGCGTCACACACCATGTCCCGCGACATCCTGCCCCCTTCTGTTGAGCCTGATGACAGGGTGCCTCATGCCAACGACAGTAGGCGGGCCACCGCCGGCCCAGCGGACGACTTTCCGCAAGTTCACCCTTACGAACGTTGGCGGTTCGCCTATCTGGGCTACCCGAGTGCTGGTCTACCGTGCAGTTTGGGGCATCGCGCGCCATAGCGATAGGGCTGTTCGTGCCCACGTCGGCTGTCGGCATCTGACTGGCCTTGGTGCGTCCACCAGCGGCCTCGCGCAGGTCAGCCGCCGATGGCCTCCACGACCCCATCGATCTCCGCGGCCAGCGACACGTCCAAAGCGGTGAGACCGCCCGCGGAGTGTGTGCTGCAGCGGAAGGTCAGCGTCCGCCAGCGGATGTCGATGTCCGGGTGGTGGTTGTCGTTTTCGGCGATCTCGGCCACCCGGTTCACCACCTGGATCGCCTGCGGGAAGTCGGCCAGCTCGACCTCGCGGACCAGTCCGCCCTCCACCAGCCGCCAGTTCGACAGCACGCCCAGCGCCTTGCCGATGTCCTGATCGCTCAACAGTTCAGCCATGCCCCCATCCTGGCCCGCCGGGCAGGCGTACGCTCGTCGCTGCCACGGGAGTCCGGTGCGCCGGGCTGAGAGGAGGGCACGAGCCCTCGACCGTACGAACCTGATCCAGGGTCATGCCTGCGCAGGGAGGTCCTCGTGGTGCGCACGCCCGAGGAGGACACTGAAATGCGTCGAATCGCCCTTCTGACCGCGGCCGGTCTGCTCGCCGCGAGCTGCTCGCTCGGCGGCACGGACAGCGCCAAGCCGGGGGAGCGCGTCGTGGTCCTGGTCACGCACGACTCCTTCGAGGTCGACCCGGCGCTGCTGGAGCAGTTCCGGGTGGACACCGGGATCAAGGTCGAGCCGCGCAAGAGCGGCGACGCGGGCGCGCTGACCAACCAGCTCGTGCTCACCAAGGCCAACCCGATCGGCGACGTCGCGTTCGGCGTCGACAACACCTTCGCCTCGCGCGCGCTCGATGAGGGCGTGTTCGCCGAGTACCGCAGCCCCGAGGCCGCCAAGGGCTCGCAGCGCTACGCCGTGGACGACACCGGCAGGCTCACCGCGGTCGACGTGGGCGACGTCTGCGTCAACATCGACCCGGCCGCGCTCGCCGCCCGCGGCGTGCCGGTGCCCGCGGGCTTCGCCGACCTCGCCGACCCGAAGTACCGGGACCTGCTGGTCGTGCAGGACCCGGCGACGTCGTCGCCCGGCCTCGCGTTCCTGCTTGGCACCGTGGCGCACTTCGGCGACCAGGGCTGGGTCGGCTACTGGGACCGGCTCAAGGCCAACGGCGTCAAGGTCGTCAGTGGCTGGGAGGAGGCCTACACCCAGGAGTTCTCCGGCTCGTCGGGCAAGGGCCCGCGGCCGATCGTGGTGTCCTACGCCTCGTCGCCGTCCGCCGAGATCGGCGACAACGGCCTGCCGCGTACCCAGGCCCTGCTCGACACGTGCTTCCGCCAGGTCGAGTACGCGGGCATCCTCACCGGCGCCAAGAACCCCGACGACGCGCGCAAGGTGGTCGACCTGCTGCTGTCGGAGAAGTTCCAGGTCCAGGTGCCGGAGAAGATGTACGTCTACCCGGCGCGTGCGGGCGTAGCGCTGCCGCGGTCGTGGCAGCAGGCGGCGCCGCTGCCCGCCAGCCCGGCGACGCTGCCCGCGGGGGACATCCAGGCCAACCGGGAGCGCTGGATCGGGCAGTGGCGCGCGGCCGTCCAGGGCTGATGCCGCCGGGCGAACCCCGAGCGGTGCCGCGCGGCACGCGCTCAGGGCGCGCGGGAACCAGCGAACGCGGCAGATCGCGGCCGCGGGGTCCGCTGGTGGCCGCGCTGGTGCCGCTGGGGTTCCTGGCCGTCTTCTTCGTCTGGCCGGTCGGCGCGATCATCCGGCTCGGTCTCGACTCCGGCGGCGTCGCGGCGGTGCTGGGCGAACCGGCTACCTGGCGGCTGGTCGCGTTCACGCTGGGGCAGGCGGCCGCGTCGACGCTGATCGCGGTGGTCGCCGGGCTGCCGGTGGCGTTCCTGCTGGCCCGCTGCGCGCTGCCGGGCACCGGGTTCGTGCGCGCCGCGATCCTGGTGCCGTTCGTACTGCCGACCGTGGTGGTCGGCCTGGCGTTCCGGTCGCTGATGCCCGCGGGCGGCGTGCTGCCGATCGTGCTGGCGAACGCGTTCTTCAACGTGGCCGTGGTCGCGCGGACGGTCGCGGGGCTGTGGTCGCACCTGGACCGGCGTGCCGAGGACGCCGCCCGCTCGCTCGGCGCGTCGCGGCTGCGCACCTTCACCTCGGTCACCCTGCCCGCGCTGACCCCGGCCCTCGGCTCGGCCGCGGCAGTCGTCTTCCTGTTCTGCGCCACCAGTTTCGGTGTCGTGCTGCTGCTCGGCGGCGCCCGCTACCGCACCCTGGAAACCGAGATATACCTGCGCACGGTCGAGCTGCTCGACCTGTCGGGCGCCGCGGCGCTGTCGCTGTTGCAACTAGCGGCGGTGGTGTCGGTGCTGGTCATCGGGGCCATCGCGCGCCGCCGCCGGGAGACGGCGATGAAGCTGCGCGGTCGCGTCGAGTCCGCCCGGCCCCCGCGCGCGGGGGAGTGGGCGGTGGTCGCGGCCGCGTACGGGGTCGTCGCCCTGCTGCTGGTGCCCATCGGCTCGCTGGTGCTCCGCTCACTGTCCACACCGGACGGTTGGGGGCTCGACGGCTACCGGGCGCTGGCAGGCACCGGGTTCCGCGGTTCCCTTCAGGTGTCCGGGATCGAGGCCGCGGTGAACTCCCTGCGGGTGGCCACCGACGCCACGATGCTGGCGCTGCTGCTCGGGGTGGTGGCCTCGGTGGTGCTGGTGTCCCTTGGCCGCGGCCGAGTGCGGGCCGGCCTGGTGGACACAATGGACACCGCGCTGATGCTGCCGCTCGGCGTGTCCGCGGTGACCGTCGGCTTTGGCTACCTCATCACCCTCGACGCCTTGCCCGGCGACCTGCGCACGTCCGCCGCGCTGGTGCCGCTGGCGCAGGCGCTGGTGGTCACGCCGCTGATCGTGCGCATGCTGCTGCCGGTTCTGCGCTCGGTCGACGACCGGCTGCGGCAGGCGGCGGCGGCGCTGGGCGCGGGCCCGTGGCGCGTGTGGCGGGAGGTCGACATCCCGCTCGCGGGCCGGTCGTTGCTGGCGGCAGCGGCCTTCGGCTACGTCGTCGCCCTCGGCGAGTTCGGCGCCACGAGCTTCCTGGTGCGGCCGGACACGGCGACGCTGCCGGTGGTGATCGGCAGGCTGATCTCGCGGCCGGGCGAGCTGAACAACCAGATGGCCTACGCGGCGTGCACGCTGCTCATGGTGGTGACGGTCGCGGTGGTGCTGCTGGTCGAACGCCTGCGCGTAACCGGCGCCGGATCGGTGGGGGAGTTCTAGTGCTGCGGGTCGCCGGCTTGACTGTCCACTATGGAGCTTTCGTCGCGGTGTCCGATGTGGACATCGAGGTGGCCGACGGGGCGGTGCTCGCGCTGCTCGGGCCGTCCGGCTGCGGGAAGTCGACGCTGCTGCGGGCGGTCGCCGGACTGGAGCAGGCCGCGGCGGGCGCGGTGTCGTGGGACGGCGCCGACCTGTCCCACGTGCCGGTGCACCGCCGGGGGTTCGGCCTGGTGTTCCAGGACGGCCAGCTCTTCCCGCACCGCGACGTGGCGGGCAACGTCGCCTTCGGCCTGCGGATGCGCGGCGACGCCCCGGCGTCGCGCCGCGCGCGGGTCGCCGAACTGCTCGACCTCGTCGGCCTCGCGGGCTATGGCGACCGTTCGGTCACGGAGCTGTCGGGCGGTGAGCAGCAGCGGGTCGCCCTGGCTCGCGCGCTCGCCCCCCGCCCCCGGCTGCTGCTGCTCGACGAGCCACTGTCCGCTTTGGACCGTGCGCTGCGCGACCAGCTCGCCCTCGACCTCGCCCGCGTCCTGCGTACGGCGGGCACCACGGCCCTGGTGGTCACCCACGACCACGACGAGGCGTTCACCCTGGCCGACCGCGTCGCGGTGATGCGGGCGGGCCGGATCAGCCAAACCGGCCACCCCGCCGAGGTCTGGCGTCATCCGGTGGACGAGAACACGGCGCGCTTCCTGGGCTGCGGCCTGTTCGTGCCCGCCGTGGTCGACTCGGGCCTGGTGACCTGCGAGTTCGGCACGGCGCCGCTGCCGTGGGCCGCGCCGGGCCCTGTCGTGCTCGGCCTGCGCCCGTCCGCCTTGCGGGTGGGCGACGGCCCTGTCGGCGGCACCGTGTCCGCCCGCGTGCACCGCCACGACCACGCGCGGCTCATGGTGGAGACGGGCGGCCGCACGGTGGACGCGGTCGTGGGCATCGCCGACGCCCCCGAGGTGGGCGCGCATGTCCGCCTCACGCTCGTCCCCGACGGCGTGGCCGTGCTCAGCCGTCGCGGGTGAGCATGCGGGCCAGCGCGAGCGAATACCCGATGACGAGGTAGCAGACCGCGCGCAAGACGCCTTCGAGCAGGGAACCGGTCGGGAGCGGGTCGCTGACCACCTCGCCGACCGACTCCCAGCTCGTGATGAGCAGGAACGGGTCGATCCAGTCGAGTGCCGGGATGACGCTCAGCACCCCCGACACGATGATGAACCCCAACGACACCACCACGACGATCAGCGCGTTCTCGGTCCAGGCCGACACCGCCAGCGCCACCGCGGCCAACGCCCAGACCTGAATCGACACCAGGACCACGGTCAGCAGGACCCGGCCCAGCCCTGCACCGAAGGACAGGGACGTGCCGGAGAGGGTGAGCATGCCGTCGCCGCCGAGCAGGATCATCCCGGCGATGATCCCGGTGACCGCCATCACCAGCGCCGCGAGCAGCGTGACCGCGCCGACGCCGAACGCCTTCACCGCCAGCAGTCGCGGGCGCGAGACCGGGGCGACCAGCAGGTTGCGCATGGTCCCGCTGCCCGCCTCCCCGGCCAGCGCGTCGGCGGCGAGCGTGGCGCCGATCAGCGGCAGCAACATGGTCAGCGACACGACCAACGCGAAGATCGGCAGCAGCAGCCCGTTGCCCGCCACCAGGCCGGCAAGTCCCTCGCCGACCGGATCCCCCTCGGTGGCGTCGGCGGCGATCGCGATTCCGATTCCCGCGACCACGGGGACCATGGCGAGCAGCCCGATCCCGATCAGGTTCCGTGGTCGGCGCAGGATCATGCGCAGCTCCGAGCGCAGCAGCCGCACCAGCGGCGCGCGTCGGACGGTGGGCGAGGTCGCGGTGGTCATGGTGTCTCCTCGCGGACCCGGGACGGTGCCGTCGGTCAGCGCGATCGGTGCGGCGCGGGTCATCGGGCCTCCTCCGGGATGAGGGCGTCGAGGTCGTCGAAGGCCGGGGTGGCGGTGCCCTCCGTCAGGCGGGCGAACAGGTCTTCCAGGCCGGTGCGCTGCCTGCGAACCTCGTGGATCGGGATGCCCGCGTGGACCAGCGTCTCCACCACGGCGGGCGCGGTGGTCGCGGTCAGGTCCACCCGGATGCCGTCCGGGACGGCGCGGGCGGGGATGCGGTGGTCGCGCAGGGCGTCCACGGCGCGGCCGATCTCCGGGGTGACGATCAGGAGACCGGCGTTGCCCGCCTCCAGCAGGTCGGCCAGCTCGCCCTGGGCCACCACGGTGCCCTGGTTCAGCACGGCCACGTGCGTGCACGTGGCCTCGACCTCGCTGAGCAGGTGTGAGGACACCAGCACCGTCGTCCCCGCGGCGTGCAGGTCCGCGATGACCGCCCGGACCTCGCGGGTGCCCGCCGGGTCCAGGCCGTTGGTCGGTTCGTCGAGGATGACGAACCGGCGGGGCACCAGCAGCGCCGCGGCCAGCCCGAGGCGCTGCTTCATGCCCAGCGAGTACCCCCGGTAGCGCCGGTTCGCGGCACCCGCCAGATCGACCCGCTCCAGTGCCTCGGTGACGGCGCCCGCGATCCGCGGGCCCGCCAGCAGCGGTTCGGCCGCGGCGACCCGCATCAGGTTCTCCCGGCCGGACATGAACGGGTGGAACCCCGGGCCCTCCACGAGCGCGCCCACGTCGGGCAGCGCCAGCGCCGCGCCGTCCGGCAGCGGGTGGCCGAGCAACTCGACCTCGCCCGCGGTCGGCGTCACCAGGCCGAGCAGCATCCTGATGGTGGTGGTCTTGCCGGAGCCGTTGGGGCCGAGCATCCCCAGCACCGCGCCCATCGGGACGTCGAGATCCACGTTGTCTACCGCGACCGTGCCGCGGTAGACCTTGCGCAGGCCACGAGTCCGCGCGGCGAGCGGGCCGACCGCGGCACCTGCCGCGGCCGACCCCTGCTCGAAACCGCCGCTCACTGCTGCCCGAGCGCGTCGACCAGCACCTGCTGCGGCACCGCGCCGATCGCGACCCGGCCGTCGGTGGTGATCAGCGCCGTGCCCACCTTGCTGGTGATCACGTAGCCGGTGCCGAACGGCCCGCTGACCTCCGTGCCGAACTGGCGCAGCAGCGTGTTCGGATCGAGCCGCTCGGACCGCGACGACGTGCGGTCGCCACGCGGCAGGTCCCCACTCAGCGCGCCCGCGGGCAGCTTGCCGACCAGGACGGTGTCCCAGCCCTCGCCGACCGTCTTCGGCGCGACCTGCGCGAACAGGTCTTCCTGAGCCTTGGCGTCGGCCACGTCGCCCGGCTTCGACTCGGTCACCTTCGCGCCTGCGGGCGGGGTGAACCGGAACAGCGCCTCGTCCTGGCTGCCCGTGGCGAACTCCGTGAAGCCGACCCGCAGCGCGGGTTCGGCCTGGCCGTTGGCCAGCACCTCCAGGCGCAGCGGCAGCCTGGTCTCCGAGTCGACCGCGATCCGCACCTCGCGCAGCAGCGTCCGCTCGGTCGCCTTCGGGGTCAGCACGAGCTGGTAGGCCGGGCGGTCGGCGACGCGCGCCGTGCCGTCGACGGTCACCGTGCTGTCCTTGCGCATCAACGCGACGAACTCCTTGGCCGCGGTGGCCGGGTCGGCCATCTTGTCGGCGCTGCCGGAGTCGAATTCGCCGTCCGCCGCCTTGGTCACGCTGCGGTCCGCCGAGTTCCACACCCATGTCGTGGTGCCGTCGCGGACGATCGTGCGCTCCGCGTTGCCCATGTCGAGCGACAGCCGGGCACGGCCCTGGCCATCGGCGTACACCCGCGCCAGGTTGTCGTCGCTTGAACTCTGGGGCAGGCCCGGGATGGGTAGCCCGAGGTTGTTCTGCAGCTCGACCGCGCCCGCCATCGCGGGGATCTCGCTGCTGAGCACCGACTCCACCAGCGCCTCGGCGGTGACGTCCGGCAGCACCGGGGGAGCCTCGCCCGCCCCGGCCGGGCTGGCGATCAGGATCAGCCCGACCACCCCGGTGGCCGTCCCCGCCGCTGCGACGGTCAGCGCCGTCCTCTTCCTGTTCATTCGCACTCCCTGTTCGGGTCGATGTTCCCGCACCACTGAGGCTGCACCTAGCGAGCTGAGATGGCGCTGAGAGTGGCCGGGCGGCTGAGAGAGCGCTGAGAGTGCGCGCGGAATTGTCGGTGGTACCGCCATGATGGGGACCGTGAAGCCTCGCGTGCTGGTGGTCGACGACGAACTCGGCGTACGTCGGGCGTTGCAGCGCGGGCTCAGCCGGGAGGGCATGGACGTCGTGGTCGCCTGCGACGGTCCCAACGCCCTGCGCATCGCCCTGACCGGCACTTTCGACCTGATCCTGCTCGACATCATGCTGCCCGGCCTGTCCGGCTACCGCGTGCTGGAGCGGCTGCGCGCCGAGGGCGTGCGCACGCCTGTCCTGCTGGTGTCGGCCAAGGACGGCGAGGTCGACCAGGCCGACGGGCTCGACCTCGGCGCCGACGGCTACCTGGTGAAGCCGTTCTCATTCGTGGTGCTGGTCGCGCAGGTGCGGGCCACGCTGCGCCGGGGCGCGGAGGACGGTGTCGGCCGCACGGTGCGCATCGGCGACCTCGTGGTCGACCGGGCCACCCGCGAGGTGCGCTTCGCGGGCGTGCAGGTGGCGCTGAGCCCGCGCGAGTTCGCCGTGCTTGACGTGCTCGCCAACCGGGCGGGCACGGTCGTCACCAAGGACGAGTTGCTGCGCGCCGTCTGGGGCGATGAGCAGGCCGCGACCAGGAACGCGGTCGAGGTCTACGTCGGCTACCTGCGCCGCAAGCTCGACACGGCGGGCGCGGGCGGCATCGTGCGCACCGTGCGCGGCCACGGCTACCTGGCGTCCACCAGCGAGATCGACGAGGCGCTCGATCCCGCCCGGCCGCGGTGAGCCCGCGCGGCCTGTGGCTCAGGCGCACCATCCGGTTTCGGATCACCACGGTCGCCACCGCGGTGACGCTCGCGGTGCTGCTCGGCCTGGCGGTGCTGACCAGCAGCATGATCGGCCCGCTGCTGGTCGACTCGGCTGACGCCGAGCTTTCGTCCACTTTGGACAGCGCGGCGGAGCGGGTGCGCCAGGGCCGGCCCGCCGTCGCGCCGTCGCCGAACGTGCAGGTGCGGGTGCTCGACACCGCGGGCGAACCGGTCGACGGCGGCCCGCGCACCGATCTGGCCCCCGCCGACCTGCGGGTGCTCAAGGCGGGCGTCCCGGTCCTGCGCGCGAACGACTCGCCGACCGCGCGCTGGCTCGGCACGGTCGCCACCGCCCCGGACGGCTCCCAGCGGCTCGTGGTCGTCGGCACCGGCCTGATCGGTTACCAGGAGGCGCAAGGGGCCGCGCTGCGCTGGCTGCTGGCCGCCGCGGCCATCGCGGCGGCCGCGGCGGCGGTGGCCACGTGGTTCGCCGTCCGGTCGTCGATGCGCCCGGTGGACCGCATGCGCACCGCCGCGGCGCGGCTCGGCCCCGGGCGCAGGCTCCCCATCCCTGAGGCGCACGACGAACTGCGCTCCCTGGCGGGCGCCCTGAACGCCCTACTCACCCGCCGCGACGAGGCCGCCGACCGGCTGCGCCGGTTCACCGGCGACGCCGCGCACGAACTGCGGTCGCCGGTCGCCTCGATCCGCGTGCAGGCCGAGGTCGCCGTCGCCCACCCCGACCCCGAGCTGTCCCAGGAGGTACTCGCCGACGTCGTCCGCGAGTCCGAACGCCTCTCCGGCCTGGTCGACGGCCTGCTGACCCTCGCCCGCTCCGACGCGGGCGAACTGCCCCCCGCCGAACCGGTCGACCTCGCCGCCGCCGCGGGCGATGCGGTCCTCCGCTGCGCGGACGACGGACCGGCGGTACAGGTACACGTCCCACCGGGCGCCTGCTGGGTCCTCGCCGCACCGTCCGAAGTGGACCTCGTGCTGGACAACCTGCTGCGCAACGCTTGTCGGCACGCCCGAGCCCGCGTGACGGTCACCGTCCTGCCCGCCGCCAAGTCCGCCCGCCTGGTCGTGGACGACGATGGCCACGGCATCGCCGCCGAACACCGGGACCGCGTGTTCGACCGCTTCTACCGGGTACAGGACGACCGGGCGCGCAGCAGCGGCGGGTCGGGGCTGGGGCTGGCGCTGGTCGCCGAGGTGGTCCGTCGCCGTGGTGGGATCGTGCGGGTCGGCGAGTCCCCGGAAGGCGGCGCTCGGTTTCAGGTGAGCTGGCGAACGACGCCCACCCCACAGTCTCGCTAGGGTACGTCGAACTCGCCATCTTTGGCGCCCAACAAGAATGTCCGCCATTCATCGAACGTGAATAGAAATGCCGGAACGTCCGGCTTCTTCGAGTGTCGCACATAAACGCCTTCACCTGGAGCAATTCGACACTCCACGCACATATCGTTGCCGCCGCCGCTGTACGAAGATTTGAACCATGTGGAGTTGCGATCGGGCTCTGAGTTTTCCACGTCTTCCCCTACTTTTCTTCAAGATGACTTCTCGTGTCCTCGGGTGACCATGCCAGCTCCCGAAGTTTGTTAAATGCCCGCAAGATTCGCTCGGTGTCCATGACGGTGTCGTAGTACGTAGACGGTCCGTACACGACTGGGAGGAATCCCACGGGTCGCAGAACTTCACCAAAGCGATGCATTGCCAGTCCGCCATGTTGTGCCGGGTTGTCCTTCGCTTCCACCGGAACTATCCGAACCGTGAGGTGCGGATAGTTGTTCATCGCGTCGAGAACGTATTTCTTCTGGTCACGCATCACGTCCTGGTCCCCAACGATGCCGTCCAGCGCATCATTGGTAAACAGTACCTCGACCTGCTTTGGCTTTTCAGCTTCGAAAATCAGCCGTTGCCGCTCGACTCGGAACGTCACACGGTTCTCTAGCTCGTCCGAAGACCCTTCCCACCAAATCCCTCTGGATGCGACCATGAGGGCCCTGATGTATGCCGGGCTCTGGATGGGGTGCGGATAAATCCCCTTCTCGTATGCCCAAATGTCCTTTGCCATGGCTTCGAGCCAGGCGACGCGCCGATAGGAACCTTGGCCAAGATCCATGTAGGGGTTTCCCGTTGGCTTCCGCCGTGCCTCCACTCCCAGGGCCATGATTTCTAACCTGCGAGCCGGTGACGCTTCGAGGAAGGTGGCGAGCGCCTCTAGTTCGTCCGCCGTGAGCGTTGCTTTTCCGTCCAACACCTTGATCAGACGGGCACGATCCTTCCCGGCGGCCTTGGCGGCTTCGTCCAAAGTCTTCTTGGAGTCCGCCCGTAGCTGCCTGAGTGCTTCGCCGAGAAACACTCGCGGGATCGTCTGCACTGCTTCGCCCACGCTGTCACCCTCTCTTGCCGTCCCTGAGCTGCCCGTCGTCGCAGCGTGTCAACACCCTGCGCAAAGTTCACCCGTCTGGGGCGATGCGAGGGAAACATGTTTCCCCTAGTGTCAGGGACACACGTTTCCGGGAAACATGTGTCCCGCAACGTGCGGACAGGGAGGTGGCGCACATGACTTCACAGGGTAGAGCGCCCAGGGGAGGCACTCGGTTGGTCGGGTGGATAACAAGCCGCTCGCGGGCTCCGCAAGTTGCCCCCTGTTCGTGTGTATGTACGGCCTGACCTGGGGAACAGTCCGGGTAGGTGTCCTGTGGCCGGGCCGGGTCGGCCTATCCAGTCCACGGCGGCGGGTCTGGTCGCGCTCGGGTCCGTGTGGCACGACGGCCGGACGGTGTTCGAGTGTCTGGCCCGGATGCTCTCGCCCGGTTGGACGCGGTGGAAACAAGAAAGTTCCGCACGTCAGGTAGTCGGCAGTTCACTTGCGGCATGAAAGGAAATCGGAGAGATGTTCACAAGTAATGGGATTGCGGTTAGTTCGTGGGTCAATATGGACTCATCATGCGAGGGCGGAATCAAATGATCATTGCGACACGGGGTTCGCTATCAGATCGCTGAAGACTTCGATCGGCTTTCGCCAGTTCAGCGTTTGCCGTGGCCTACCGTTTAGCTCTGCCGCCACCCTATCAAGGTC